>CACXDV010000054.1 GCA_902766585.1 uncultured Ruminococcus sp. | reverse complement strand
GCGGTACTGTGCTGGTGTAGCTCAGTTGGTAGAGCAGCTGATTTGTAATCAGCAGGTCGGGAGTTCGAGTCTGTCCACCAGCTCCATTAAAAACAGCCTGCAATAAAGCAGGCTTATATTATGGGGGAGTTCCAGAGCGGTCAAATGGGGCAGACTGTAAATCTGTTGCTTCGGCTTCGGTGGTTCGAATCCGCCCTCCCCCAGATGTGCGAATATGTTTGCGTCCTACTTATCAGGTAGGACGCATTTTTTTACGTTCCTGATGATATCTTTTTTCATAGTGCCTTCAAAGTATTATACCGCTGCTAAAAGGCTGAAATTGCAATTATTATTTCAAAGCTGAATACTCAGCATTTACTATGCAATTATTTACAAATTTTTACAAAACTATTGTAATTTTTCAGACATTATAATATAATCATATCAGCGCAAAACCAAAATATTAAATCGAGCATTATATGACCTTTCTTTTTTCAGGTCTTATAATGCTTTATTCTGTTATCTGACAGGAGGCAGCATTATGGGCGAAACTTCAATTCATTCCGGACACAGAGAAAGACTCAGGCAAAGATTTATTTCTTCCGGCTTTAAGGATTTCAGCGAACATGAGATCCTTGAAATGCTGCTTTTTTATTCTATTCCGCGCAAGGATACCAATGAGCTTTCACATCAGCTTATTAACAAGTTCGGAAGCTTATCCAGGATTTTTGACGCAAACGCTGATGAACTCAGCGATGCCGGCGCATCTGAAAATACAGTTGTTTTTCTGAGATTAGTGACTAAGCTGATACAGAATTATGTTTCAACTAAAAAGTGCGAACCAAATCAGAAATATACCATCAGCAGATTAAAGAATAAATGCATAACCACCTTTCTTACTCCCGGAATGGGAAATTTTGCTGTCTCTCTTCATAATGCAAAAAATATTGAGGTGTTTTTTGAGACAGTTGACACAAGCGTTGAGGATATTGACAAAAGACTTATCGAAACAACTATGAAATATCATGCCGTTTCAGCAGTTATTGCCATAAAAAGAGATAATGGCGTGGTATTCCCCACCATGGACGATATTGATACTGCTCTCAGATTCAAAAACAGCCTTTCTCGTGTAAATGTACGCTTGAATGACTTCCTTATTGTATCTGATAAGGAATGTTTTTCATTCGCTGAGGACAGCGAAACTATAACAGTATTTAATTAAAACTGACCGGAGGTATTCTTTATGAGCGCCCCTTTACCGCATAAAATAAAACGTGATAACTATAAGAAAAGGTTTGCTGCATCTGAGCTTACAAATTTCACAAATACCGAAATTCTTGAGTTTTTCCTTTCATATGCCATGCCTTCAAGAGATAACGGTGAGCTTGCTCAGAAGCTTCTCAATTCATGCGGATCTGTTTCTGCCGTATTTGATGCGCCTGACGGTCTGCTTACCGACAATGATATTTCAGAAAATGCTTTTATTCTGCTTAAATGTGTCCCTCAGCTCAGCAGATTTTATCTCAGCAACAAATTCACAGGCGCTTCCCGCCAGACCATGCTTCAGAAAAAGATAATCTCAGCCTTCATCGGCGCAGAAAATGAAAATGTATTGCTTGTACTCCTTGATAAAAAAGGGTCTGAGCTGTATTTCGGATTTATTAACAGCGGAACCTTTAACGCCTCTGAATTAAGCATAAGAAAAATAATTGATCTTTGTCTGAAATATAGATGTGACTATGCTATGATAGCTCACAATCATCCGAGCGGTTTTGCTTATCCGTCAAAAAAGGATGTCGAAACCACTATTAAGCTCAATAAAGCTCTTTCGGCTCTCAATGTCGATCTGACAAATCATTTTATCGTATCAGGCTCCTCATGCTTCTCAATGGCTAACAATGAGGAATTCTATGACATTTTCATATAAAGAAAACTCCTTCCCCGTTATCTGAGGAAGGAGTTATTTATTTACAGCCGTTATCCTGTAATAATTCTCTTTGAGCAGCTATCAGCGCCAGAGTGTCTCCAAGCTGTGTCAATATCAGCGCAAGGATATTCAGCCTTTCATTATCAAGACATCCGGCTATAGCATTAGCCGCAGCAGTAACAGACGCACTAAGTCCGCATGGTTCCATAGATATCACTTCCGTAATATCATATTATGCTTATTTTTGATTTAAGTACGCTGATTCATATTATTCCGTTTAGCTTCCTGTAAAGATCCTTTGCAAAGCTGTCTGTCATTCCGCAGATATAATCAGTTACAAGAAGCAGTCTCATATAAAGCTTTTCCCTGTCATCCGCTCCCTTAGCAGCGGTATTATATGCCCTGATATAATTATCCGATATCAGTGACAAATACTTTTTCTCTATACTGTTTGCCGATTTCGCAGACTCCCCTTTTACTGCCGCCGGTACAAGATGATCCAGCAGAAAACACAGCATTGTATTTGCAGACAATTCAAGCTTTGTTATCTCGGGAGCAGAATAAATATATTTTACAGATATCCTTCTGAGTGCCATTATCAGCGCACTTCCGGCTTCTTTTTCCGATGTCAGCACCTCACCTTTAAAGGTTCCGTCCATAATACTCATATAATTATTTACAAATCCGTTTTTCGCTTCATTTATAAGCTCATTCTGTGCCTGAATTATCCAATTCTGAACAGCATTGACCTCGGGATTTTTTATTTCTCTGGCTTTTGCCCTATCAAGACATTTTGTAAGCTTTTTTACAATTTCTTCGTATTTTTTCCTTTTTTCATCAGTATCTAAAACAGAAAAGCTTTCTTCGTCATTAAGCTCACGCAGCAGAATATCATAGGTAAGCAGTCCCTTTTTGACAGCATCCTCAGTATCCGCTGTGCAATAGGCAATATCATCAGAAGCCTCTAACAAATATACCAAAGGATATCGGTTCCCTCCGGCTCCTGTTGATGATGTGATATCATTAAAAATCTTCTCCTCCGAATAATAATACCCCATTTTCTTATCCTTGATATTTCCGCTTTTTTTGTTTATCCCAACAGAAGAAACAGGATATTTTATTATCGTATTCAAAAGCCCGTATGTAAGATGCATTCCGTTATCATCTACAAGATAATGAAGCTTTGTAAGAAGTCTGAGTGCCTGGGCATTACCTTCAAAATTCAGCAGATCATTTTTCATTCTTTCATCTATTATTTTTGAAATTTCTATCCCGTCAAGTTTCAGACTGCTCAGATTATTCCTGAACCATTCCCTTATCGTATCCTCACCAAAATGACCGAAAGGGGGATTTCCGATATCATGTATAAGTCCGGCACATTCAAGTATACAGCATATCTTATCAATCTGAAGATCGGTAACTCCGATATCCGTTCCGCTGTATTTATTCTGTATTTCAATAAAGCAAGCCTGTCCCAATGATTTCGCAAAGCTTGAAACCTCAAGAGAATGTGTAAGTCTCGTTCTTACAAAATCTCCTCTGTCCAAAGAAAATACCTGTGTCTTATCCTGCAAGCGCCGGAATGACGCGCTCCCTATTATTCTGTGATAATCACGGCGGAATTCATTTCTGTTATCTGTAGACTTCTTAACGGATATCGTTTCACGCTTTTCGCAAAGCAGTTGTTCCCAATTCATCATTTTTGATTTATCCCCTTTTTTTATTGATCTGTTTCTATACTGATATTATACCTTACATTGACAAATACTTCAACATTTCAGTATAACAAATATTTTTTATTTGATACATCGTAAAATTATTGTACAAAAGCTACATATTGAATAATCAAAAACCATATTATTCATAACAGTATTTTTACATTTTCAGAAAATTGACTTATTTCGTGTAATAATCATTGATATTTGAGGCGTTTTATAGTATAATTATCATAATATTGTAAAAAAGGAGAATGTCAATGGCAAGTGAAATCATTAAGGCTATCCTTGCGGCTGAGGAAGAATGTAAACAAAAGGAAACCGAAGCCCGCAAAAAAGCCGAGGCAAAAAAACGCCAAGCCGGAATAGACGCAGATAATCTCGTTGCCGATGCAAAAAAACAGGTTGACAAGATGATAGATGACGATAAATCAGCTATTACCAAAAGCGCCGATCAACGGCTTGAAAAACAAAAGGTAAAATTCAATACCGAATGTGATGCTTTGTCAAAGAAAGCAGAAAAAAACATCGACCGTGTAACTGATATGGTCATTAAGGCTATTACCTGCTGACCGTTAAAGTTAATCTAAAAAAAGTGTGGTGATAAAATTTGGCAAAAATGAACATGAAATCTGTCCGTATCATTGCTTTGAAAAAGGACAGAAAGCGTATTCTGGAGCATCTGCAAAACAGCTCGCTTGTTCATGTTACTCACAGTAATGAGGATGAGGAAGGCTTTAAAAGAGCTGATACCTCCGCCCAGCTTCAGCGTTTTGAAAGAAATGCGGCCCTGACGGAACAGGCTCTTAAGATCCTTGATAAAACATCACCCGAAAAGAAAGGTCTTCTTTCTGCTTTCATGGGCAGAAGGCTTATAAAACCTGAAGAGATCGGTTCTATCGCTTCCGATTCCGCAAAAATTATCGGTATATGCAACAAGATATGCGACCTGGAAAAGCAGATCGCGGATAATGCCGCTGAAAGAGTACGCATACGAACTCTCATAGCCCAGCTTGAGCCGTGGAGTCCTCTCGATATACCAATGAATACCGCTGACAGCCAGCTTTGCTCGGTGTTTATAGGTACCTTCCCTAAGGGCTACGACCTCGAAGCTCTCAGCGTAAAGCTTGCTGAGGCCGCTCCTGAGCTTATCTTTGAAGCAGAGATCGTATCTTCATCATCCAATCTGACCTGCGCCGTAATATATACGCCGAAAAGTCAGAAGGAAATTGCCGATAATGCCCTCAGAACGCTCAGCTTTACACGTCCGCTTAATCCTACGTCCAGAACTCCGAAGGTTAAAACTCAAAGACTTCTGCAAAAGGATCAGGAGCTTGTAAAGAAAAGCGAAGAGGCTGAAAAGGCAATCGAAAAATATATCAAGTACCGCGATAAGATCCGTGATACTCAGGATTATTTTATCCTGCGTTCCGAAAAATATAAGGTCATCGCTGAGCTTGATCAGACAGAACACATTTTTGTGCTTTACGGCTACATTCCTGAAGAGGACTGCGAAAAGCTTTCAAAGCTATGTGAGCACGTTGCGCCGGATTCTATCGTGGAATTCAGCGATGCAGATGAAAATGCTCCCGTTAAGCTCAAAAATAATGCTTTTACCCGCCCTGCGGAAAGCATTGTTACAATGTACTCCCCTCCCTCAAAGAACGATATAGATCCTACTCCGATCATGGCGTTTTTCTTCTATTTCTTCTTTGGAATGATGTTCTCGGATGCCGGCTACGGTCTGCTTATGGTTATAGCCTGTACGGTCGCCCTTAAAGTATTCAAACCGGACAGGGCTATGAGAAATAATCTGGAGCTTTTCCGCTACTGCGGTATCGGAACTATTATCTGGGGACTTATTTTCGGCAGTATCTTCGGTGATGCGCCGGCTGTGATATATAAGCTTATCACAGGTAACGCCATTACAATGCAGGAAATGCTGCCATGGCCGATACTTGACACCCAGAAGGATGCTCTTACTATTATGATCCTTTCCATAGGTCTTGGTCTTATCCATATCCTTGTCGGTATGAGCTGCAAATTCTATGTATGCTTCAAAAACAAGGACTATGCGGGCGCATTCTTTGATACAGGTCTCTGGATGACTTTGCTGTGCGGCGCAGCCGTACTTGCGGCAGGTCTTGCATTCGGTCAGATACTTGTTACTGTCGGTGCAGTTATTGCCTGCGCTTCTGCTCTCGGACTTGTTCTTACCCAGGGCAGAGATAAGAAAAACATCTTCGCAAAGCTTATCGGCGGTGTTGCATCTCTTTATGATATAACCAGCTATATAAGCGATCTTCTGAGTTACTCAAGACTTCTTGCTCTCGGTCTTACGACCGGTGTTATGGCTCAGGTATTCAATATGCTTTCTACCCTTATGGGTACAAATGTATTTGGTATAATCTTTATGATCGTTATTTTCCTTATCGGTCATGCTATTACCATTGGTCTGAACGCTCTCGGCTCCTATGTCCATACTATGAGACTGCAGTATGTCGAAATGTTCAGTAAATTCTATGACGGCGGAGGCAAGCCCTTCGAGCCGTTCACTCTTAACAGTAAAAACTTTAAAGTCAATAATGATGAATAATTTTGGAGGTCAATAATTATGAATGGTATGCTTTTTGCAATTCTTGCAGCAACTCTCGCAACTGTACTCGCAGGTATCGGTTCCGCTAAGGGCGTAGGCGGCGCAGCTCAGACTGCTATGGGCGTTCTCTCTGAGGATTCCTCTATGTTCGGTAAAATGCTCGTCCTTACTCTTCTTCCCGGTACACAGGGACTTTACGGCTTCATCGTAGGCTTCATTATCATGATAAGCTGCGGTATCCTCGGTGGCGATGCTCCTTCTCTCGCTCAGGGACTTTCCTATCTTGCAGCTTCACTTGCTATCGGTATCGGCGGTATGATCTCAGGCTTCGCTCAGGGTAAGGCTGCTGTTGCAGGTATCTCAATGTGCGCTAAGGATGAAAAGAATTTCTCAAAGGCAATGGTTTCCATTACCCTCGTTGAGATCTATGCTCTTCTTGCCTTTATCGTTTCACTTCTTATGGTTATTTCCATCCCCGGAATCAAAATGTAAGAATAATGACAATAATTACAGATGCCCCGTGCATTCTGATAAAGGTGGGTAGAATATGAGCAACGGAGAAAAAATAATTGCAAGCATCAGACAGGAGTCCGACGAAAGGATCGCTCAGATCACTGCAGAAGCAGATAAGGTATATAAGGAAACTGTTGAAAAGGCTGAAAAACAGGCTCAGGAGATCCGTCACAGCGGTGAACACCGCGTTCAGCTCCAGTCCGAAAAGCTGCTTGCATCCTATAAAAGCAGAGAGGAGCTTGAAAAAAGAAATCTCCTCCTGAAAACTAAACGTAAAGAGATCGAAAAAGCCGTTGAGCATATCTATCAGCATATGCTGAAGCTTCCCGATAAGGATTATTTTGAGCTTCTGATCAAGCTCGCTGCAACTATGGATAAGAAAAACGGTACAGTATTCTTTAATTCAAGGGATCTTAAGCGTATGCCGTCCGATATGTCAAAGCGCTTCGGCAAATGCGGTCTTAATGTCACTATCTCGTCAAAACCAAACGATTCTATCGACAGCGGTTTTATTCTTGCAGACGGTGATATAGAAGAAAATATGAGCTTTTTATCGATCATTAACGAGAAGCGTGAGGAAATCGAGGATCTGATCGGCAGAGAGCTGTTTAAGGATTAAGGAGGGTTCATATGTCTTTATCTTATGAATTTTCTATCGGCTCTGTAAGGGCAAAGGAAAAATCCCTTCTCTCCTCCTCTGATCTCGAACAAATGATCGGAATGAAAAATGAAGCCGAGCTTGTCCGTTTCCTTAAGGATAAGGGCTTCGGCGACGGCAATACTATCGATGAGGTCATTAGCTCGAATACAGAAAAAATGTGGAAGTATATCAAGAGTATCGCTCCTGATGAAGAAATATTCTCCACGTTTTATCTGCAAAACGATATACACAACCTGAAAACCCTTCTCAAAGCTATTATGGCAGACAGGGAATACAGAGATCTTATGATGTACCCCGTTTCCATTGATATAAAGGTTTTAGTCAATGCTGTGGAAAACGGTAAATTCGACAAGCTTCCCGACTGGCTGTCGGATGCGGCTCAGAAGGCTTATAAGCTCCTTGCACAGACAAATGACGCAAGGCTCAGCGATGCAGTGATCGACCGCGCTGCAATTAATAAAATGCTTGAAGAGGGTAAGCGTTCACGTTCAGAATATCTTAATAGCTACTTTGAATCAATAGCCTTTTATTCAAATGTAAAAATAGCTATCCGCGCCGCAAGAACCAATACTAATGCCGAATATCTGCAAACCGCTCTCTGTGATCTTGAGGGCTTTGACAAAAAGACAGTTATCGACAAGGCTCTTACCGGTACAGATAATCTTATCAAATACCTTGAAACGCTCAATACCTGTGACTGCAAAAAGGCTGTTGCTGCCTTTAAGGAAAATCCGGGTGAATTTGAGAAATTCATTGATAACAGGCTCATCTCTCTTGCTAAAAAAATGTGCAAGCTTAAATGCGAGGGGCCTGAACCGCTGTTAGGTTACTATACAGCCTGTGAATATGAAAGAAAGGCTGTACACATAATTTCCGGCGGTATCGTGACACATACCCCTACAGATAAAATCAGAGAAAGGCTGCGTGATATCTATGGTTAAAAGCATTGCCGTTATCGGCGACAGCGAAAGCGTTAAGGGCTTCAGCGCTATCGGCGTAGATGCTATAATCTGCAACGATGCGGACAGGGCTGTTTTTGCTCTTAAGGCGGCGGTTGAAAAGGATATGTACGCAATTATCTTTATGACAGAAGAAATGTTCGCTGCCTCAGAAAAGGAAAGAGTAAAGCTCGCCGAAGAACCTATTCCTGCCGTTATCCCTATTCCGGGTGCAAACGGCAATATGGGCGAGGGTACAAAACGCCTTTCCTCCTTCGTTGAACAGGCTGTCGGCTCGGATATTCTTTTTAAGCAATAATCTTACGGGCTTTTTACCCTGAAAAGGAAACACTATATTGAAGAGGTGTGAAATTTGACAAACGGAATTATTACTAAAGTCGCAGGTCCTCTGGTTATTGCGGAGGGTATGCGTGATGCAAATATGTTTGACGTTGTGCGCGTCAGCAAGCATCGTCTTATCGGTGAAATAATCGAAATGCACGGCGACCGTGCAAGTATTCAGGTTTATGAGGAAACCTCCGGTCTTGGTCCCGGTGAGGCTGTTGAATCTACAGGCGCTCCCCTTTCCGTTGAACTTGGCCCCGGTCTTATCGGCGCTATCTATGACGGTATACAGCGTCCTCTTAATGAAATTATGAAGGTTGCCGGAAATAACCTTACAAGAGGTGTTGAGGTTCCTTCTCTCGACCATAAAAAGAAATGGCATTTTGTCCCCGCAGTCAAAAAAGGCGACAAGGTTGCTGCCGGTGATGTTATCGGTACTGTTCAGGAGACTCATGCTGTTGTTCATAAAATAATGGTTCCAAATAAGCTCGGCGGTACCGTTAAGGATATCAAGGAAGGCGATTTTACTATCGACGATACTGTTTGTGTACTTGATAATGACGGCAAAACTGAGAATGTATCCATGGCTGTTAAGTGGCCTGTTCGTATCGGCAGACCTTATAAGAGAAAGCTCTCTCCCGATATCCTTCTTACCACAGGTCAAAGAACAATTGATACTCTCTTCCCTATCGCAAAGGGCGGTGTTGCTGCTGTTCCCGGTCCCTTCGGTTCAGGTAAGACCGTTGTTCAGCATCAGCTCGCAAAATGGGCTGCTGCCGATATTATCGTTTACATCGGCTGCGGCGAACGCGGTAACGAAATGACAGACGTTCTTAATGAGTTCCCTGAGCTTCGTGACCCGAGAACAGGCAACTCCCTTATGGAAAGAACCGTTCTTATCGCTAATACATCAGATATGCCTGTTGCTGCCCGTGAGGCTTCTATCTATACGGGTATCACTATTGCAGAATACTTCCGTGATATGGGCTATACAGTCGCTCTTATGGCGGATTCAACATCACGCTGGGCTGAGGCTCTCCGTGAAATGTCCGGACGACTCGAAGAAATGCCCGGTGAAGAAGGTTATCCCGCTTACCTCGGCAGCCGTCTTGCTCAGTTCTATGAAAGAGCAGGCCGTGTTATCGTTAACGGTACAAAGGATACGGAAGGTGCTCTCTCCGTTATCGGTGCGGTTTCTCCTCCCGGCGGTGATATTTCTGAGCCTGTTTCTCAGGCTACGCTCCGTATCGTAAAGGTTTTCTGGGGACTTGATGCTGCTCTTGCATATAAGCGTCACTTCCCGGCTATCAACTGGCTTACAAGCTATTCGCTTTACGTTGACCAGCTTGCAAAATGGTATGCTGATAATGCTTCTCCTGATTTTATGGAGCTTCGCGGCAGACTTATGTCACTGCTTCAGGATGAATCTGAGCTTCAGGAAATCGTAAACCTTGTAGGTATGGATGCGCTTTCCGCTCCCGACCGTCTTAAGCTCGAAACAGCCCGCGCTATCCGTGAGGACTATCTGCATCAGAATGCTTTCGATTCTGTTGATACCTATACTTCGCTTAAAAAGCAGGTTCTTATGATGAGAGCTATCCTGCTTTTCTATGACAAGTCCCTTGAGGCTCTCGGCAAGGGCGCTGATATTGAGCTTCTTGCTTCTATGCAGGTTCGTGAGCGTATCGGCAGATTCAAATATGAGGACGAGGAAAAGACTGAGCAGGAATTCAGCTCAATTGAAGCCATCCTCGATCAGGAAATAGAAGAAGTACTTGAAAGGAGTGAGGACTGATGCCAAAGGAATACCGTACTATACGAGAGGTAGCAGGCCCTCCTATGATGGTAACCGATGTTGAAGGAGTTACCTATAACGAGCTTGGTGAGATCGAGCTTCCTAACGGAGAACTGAGACGCTGCCAGGTTCTTGAGGTTGACGGCTCCAATGCTCTCGTTCAGCTCTTTGATTCCGCTGCAGGTATCAACCTTGCACAGTCAAAGGTACGCTTTTTAGGCAAATCTATGGAACTTCCGGTTTCGGGCGATATGCTTTCAAGAGT
>CACXDV010000053.1 GCA_902766585.1 uncultured Ruminococcus sp. | reverse complement strand
TTTTTTATCGGATAAATTGAAGCTATACAATTATTGAAAAATGACAAAAAAGATGCTATAATGAAACAGTGCTAATGTCTGTTTCTGATTTTATCGGGGTGTATACGGAAAAGCACCCCGGTATTTTTTTATGGAGGGCTGTTATGTCAGAGTCGATTGTTACAAAAAAAGTGCTTGCTGAGGGCTTTAAGGAGCTTATGGCAAAAAAGCCGTTTGAGAAGATCACCATATCCGATATAACTGATATCTGTGGGCTGAACAGACAGACCTTTTATTATCATTTTCGTGATAAATACGATCTTCTCAATTGGGTATTCTATAATGAGGCGATAACTCCGTTTATTGATAATCTTACCTTTGATAACTGGAGCAAGAAGCTTCTGGATATGCTGTCGATAATAGCAAAGGATTCACGCTTCTATACCAATGCCATGCGTACCTCCTACAGCTATGAATTCAAGGAATATATGCATAGGGTAAGCACCAATGTATTTGTTGAGGTTATAGAGGGTATTGCGGGCAAGGGCGTTATGGCTGAGGAGGATAAGCTTTTTATTGCCGAATTTTTCTCTTACGGGCTTATCGGTACTGTGGTGAACTGGGTGACCGACGGCATGAAAAAACCACCCGAAAATATTGTGTCACATATCGAAAACCTTGTTAATGACTGTAAGCGTCTGGCTATAAGCAGATATACCGGCGAGGTGAAAAGTATAAATACATGAATGATTTTGATCTGATGCTTAAAAAGGCAATAAGGCAGGCTAAAAGGCTTGGCATACCTGTTTCGGATAAAATATCACCGCATATCGTAATAAACAAAAGGGCAGTCAGGCGTTTCGGATGCTGTAAAAAACAGGGGGAAACTTATATCATTGAGCTTTCGGAAATACTTGCAGATGCTCCTGAGATCTCCTGTATGCAGACTATAGCCCATGAATTGATACATACTTGCCCCGGATGCATGAATCATGGTGAAACATTTAAAAAATATGCGGACAAAATGAACCGCGAATACGGCTATGAAATAAGCAGAACAAATTCAAGAGAGAATATGGGTGTCAAGGAAAAAACTCCCTGCCGATATCTTATCATCTGTCAGAAATGCGGAAAAAGAATAGAGAGGGTAAAAAGAAGCCCGCTTGTTGACGATCCCTCCGCTTACCGCTGTCAATGCGGAGGAAAGCTGATCCCTTCGGGTTATACTCCTGTCGGAAGGACTGAAAGCGTCGCTTATGCTGTGATGTGCAAAAAGTGCGGAGCAAAAATGGAAAGAAAAAGAATGACGGATGTAATAAAATATCCTTCCCGTTACCGCTGTTCATGCGGGGGCAGTCTTGTCAGAATAAAATGATGAATTGGAGAGAACAGTATTGTTTGAAGAGATCAGGCTCATCTGTCCGGTTTGCGGAGCAGCGCTGAACCGTGAGGAAAAGAGCTATGTATGCGTGAACCGCCACAGCTTCGATATAGCAAGACAGGGGTATGTCAATCTTCTGCCCGTTCAGAATAAACATTCCCTTACCCCCGGCGATACAAAGGCTATGCTGATGTCAAGAAGGGCATTTCTTGAAAGAGGCTTTTATATGCCTATATGCCGTTCGGTATGTGAAAGGCTGAAAAAGTATTCGCCCGGTAAGATAGTACTTGATGCTGGCTGCGGTGAAGGCTATTATACCGAAAAAATTCATAATGAGGGCTTTTCGGTAATAGGCGCGGATATTGCGAAGGAAGCTGCCCGTATGGCTTGCTCAAGGAGCCGTGATATATTATGGACAGTGGCTACAGCAGCTCATCTGCCTGTTGCCGATGAAAGCATTGATGCGGCAGCAGCGGTTTTTTCGCTGTTTGTGAACGGCGAATATGCAAGGGTGCTGAAAAGCGGGGGTATCGTAACAGAGGTGACCGCGGGTTCAAAGCACCTTACAGAACTCAAGGAGCTTATCTATTCTCAGGTATTTGAGCAGAATAAAAGCCCGTCGCCGTGCGGAGAGGAATTTGAATTGCTTGAATGTGCAAACGAAAGCTTTGTCTTTGAGACTGACCATGAGGGACTTATCGAACTTCTCGGCATGACGCCTCATGTTCACCGTATAAAAAAGGAAAATGAACACGCGCTTGATAATGTTGAAAATATCACTCTTACTGCGGATTATATTATCAGAGTGCTGAGAAAAAGATAGGAGATAGGCTATGAAAAGGAAATTGCTTGTTATTCTTGCAGCTGCAATGCTTTGCAGTATGTGCGGCTGCGTAAGTAAAGCGCCTGCGGGCAGCAGCGGAGATGACGATACAAGTCTTGTTGTCCGCGAAAACTCAAATGGCGGTCTGGAGTTTGAATTTGATACGGAAAACAGCTTTGAAGAGGTAGGCGGAAAGCTTATCAGCAGAACCGAAGAAAAAACTCCCGAAATACCTGAAAACGGTATTTCAATAGAGGAAGCCGGAAAAATTGTCGATAGCTGCAGCTTTACCCGTTTTTATCTTCCCTCAGAGATAAAAAATTATAAGAAATATTATTACGATACCATTAAATTTAACGGCGGGGATTTTTATCAGATGTACTTTTACGTTGAGAAAAACGGTATAAAAATGTTTGCCGGTACAAAATATCTTGTTGCCTGCGACGGCTCAAAGGTTTACAGTGCAGACTGGACGGGAAGTCTCCGCGAGGAAAAGACGGATCCGGCATCAAAGGATCCCGATACCGCGGAATTATACAAGGACGCGAAGATAAGTCCGGAGGAAGCGCTTTTTGTGCTCAATAAGGCGGAGCCTTCAAGTCTGAAGCTTAAGGAATCCCTGTTTGCATATATATTTGAAACTGATGCAAAGCTTTATGAAAAGAAAAGTATTCTCTGCTACAGGATAACGCCGAAGCTTGAATATGAAAACGGTGTGGTCATGTCCGAGCCTATATATGTAACTGCTGACGGAACGGACCGCATAATTATGAGTGACGGCAATGATTATAGGCAGGTTCTCTGACCAATAACACCATCGGGTGTAATAATAAATGAAAGGGCGATCATAAATGATAGTTAAACCAAAGGTAAGAGGCTTTATCTGTACAACTGCTCATGCGGAGGGCTGCCGTGCTGCTGTAAGAGAGCAGATAAGCTATGTCAAAAATCAGAAGCACGCTGAAAAAGGTCCCAGGAAGGTGCTTGTTGTGGGCGCATCTATGGGCTACGGACTTGCATCGAGAATATCCGCAGCATATTCCTTCGGAGCTGCAACTATCGGTATTATCTTTGACAAGCCGGCATCAGGCTCAAGGACTGCTACCTCCGGCTGGTACAATACTGCTGCCTTTGAGGAGGCTGCTGCCGGTGACGGACTTTATGCCAAAACACTGAACGGCGACGCATATTCTGACGAGATCAAGCAGAAAACCATTGAGCTTATCAAGGCAGACCTCGGCAAGGTGGACTGCGTTGTATACAGCCTTGCTGCACCGAGAAGAACAGCGCCGGACGGAACAATGTATACCTCCGTTCTCAAGACTGTAGGCGAGTCATATACCAATAAGACTATAAACCTTAAGGATAATACCGTAGGCGATATTACCGTTGAGCCGGCGACAGAGGAGGAGATCGAGGCTACCGTCAAGGTAATGGGCGGAGAGGACTGGAAGCTCTGGATAGATGCTCTCAAAAAGGCTGATGCGCTTGAGGATAATGCCGTAACAGTGGCATATTCCTATATCGGTCCCGAGATCACTCATCCCATGTACGCTGACGGTTCTATAGGCAAGGCAAAGGATAACCTTTTCGCTGCTGCAAAGGAAATGTCCGCAAACTGCGGTGTCCGCGCATATATTTCCGTCAACAAGGCGCTTGTTACACAGTCGAGTGCAGCGATCCCGATCGTTCCGCTTTATATTTCCATTCTTTACAAGGTTATGAAGGAGCATAATGTCCATGAGGGATGCATTGAGCAGATGTGCAGGCTTTTCAATGAGAAGCTTTACGATGCCGAGCCTGTTCTTGATGAAGAGGGAAGGATCCGTATGGATGATCTGGAAATGCAGCCTGAAATTCAGGAAGAGGTAGATAAGCTCTGGAAGGAGATAGCTACTGATAATCTTGACACCCATGCCGACCTTCAGGGCTACCATGATGATTTCTATAAGCTTTTCGGCTTCGGTATCAATGGAGTTGATTATGATGCCGATATTGATCCGGATGTAAAGATACCGAGTATTGCTGAATAATTTCTTTATTGTAAATAAACGGCTCTGTCTGTCAAAGCGGACAGGGCTGTTATTCTATTTATTGGCAAAATGCTATCTGATGATTACATATAAGGTGATTGTGTAAAAAATAATAATATAAATTCGTTGAAAATGCTTTATAAAATATGCAGAAAAATATTGATTTATTTAAAACTATTTAGTATACTATTAATATAAATATTATTGAAGACAGTATTTACTTCGTAATGTTTTCGGGTGTTTTGATTAATTGCTAAAGAGCAGGGCTTAGAGGCAGATTTCGGAACATCTTATTTTATTCATTTTTCACTATATTTATTTTAATGCGGTTTTCAATTGTAGAGGTTTTTTACAACAAATCCAATCAGCAGTTTTATTATTTCTAATAAAATAAATAAAAAATTTGTTAAAACTATTGAAAATTCATTAAAAATTTAGTATAGTTTAAGATGTAATCTTGATTAAAGAAATAGAAGGGAATTTTGAAGATATGAGACAATTTTCTTCAGGTTTTGAAATTCCTGAAAAGGCGGTGAGAATAAATGCAATGTAGACATTGTGGCAGTGAGTGGAAAACTAATACTCGTGCCGGTATCATGATACGCTGTCCCTTCTGCGGAGCCGAGCTTGAACAGGAAAAAGAAGACAAGCTTGTCTTTCAGAATGCCAAGGAAGCGTTGAGATACATAATTAAGACCTATGGCGTTGATGTTATAATCGACGGACTGCAGCTCAAGACCGTACTCGGCGAGCTGATTCCCGATCTTAAGCAGGAGCGCAAGGTGTTCATGGATGCTTATGAAGCAGGCGTTTGCAACGCTCTTTATCTGGCGCATGATCAGCCTGAGATCGATAAGTGCATTGCTATTCTTCAGTCAATAAAGGTTCTTACACAGGAAGCTTGTATGGCTGAGAAGTGGGCGTGCTATGTAGTTGAGACCTATGTTTATGCATTGAACTGGAACGTACCGATGTTTGGTATCACACCTAACATCCATATGTATCAGATACCCGAAAATATCAATGAATCCGGTGAAAACGGAAAGGGTATCCCGCTTCTTTCCGGCGGTAATCCTGTCTGGGAGGATGAGGAAAGCGGCGACGAGAATATGTGGGATAAGTCCGCAGCAGAAAATAAGGACGGCTTTGTATTGCCTTCACAGCTTCAGGATCAGTCGGCAGCAGAACAGCCGAAGCCGGAGTCACCTGTATTCGACTTTACAGGCGAGGAGGACAAGCCGGAAGAGCCTGCTCAGGAATTCAAGCCGGAGTCACCTGTATTAGACTTTACCGATGAAGCAGAGGACAAGCCCGCAGAACCCGTTCAGGAGTTCAA
>CACXDV010000052.1 GCA_902766585.1 uncultured Ruminococcus sp. | reverse complement strand
GCGGAGACGGTGGGATTCGAACCCACGGTACCCGAAGGTACAACTGATTTCGAGTCAGTCCCGTTATGACCACTTCGATACGTCTCCATAATTATATCAGCAATATATATTTTATATTTTTTTTAAGCGAATGTCAAGAGAAAAAGAAATAAATTCGGTTCAAAGACCGGATATAAATAAAATTACAACAATTGGAAAAAAGTATATAAAAATCTACAAAATTGCATTGAAAAAAGTATTTAATAATGATAAAATAAAAGGTACAAATAAATTGAATTTCCCTTCATCTGAACCGGTGGGGCAATATTATAAGAGGTGAAGTATATGATAGTTGTAGAAAGCAGCGAAATGCTAAATCTTGAAAAAGCTGCAGCAAGAGCAGGTCTTTCTCTTGCGTCACTTATGGAACAGGCAGGCGCTGCGGTCGCAGAATTAGCTGCCCGTATCATAACGGAAAAAAAGATAAAGAATGTTACCGTCCTCTGCGGAAAGGGCAATAACGGCGGTGACGGCTTTGTTATTGCGCGTTTCCTTTCACTCATGGCTGATGTTACAGTAATACTTGCAAACGAATATCCCGCAACGGATCTCGCAAAAATGAATTTCAACATCATTCCGGATAAGGTCACCATTTACAATGTCTATGACAATATAAACGAAACAGCGGAGAATATCCGGAATGCAGGTATGATAATAGACGCTATTTACGGCATCGGCTTTAAGGAGGTTCTCGATCCCGGCAGCGCTCAGGTCATAGACCTCGCAAACCGTAACAGAGAGGCAGTAAAAATATCTGTCGATACCCCCAGCGGAATAATATGCAATTCGGGTGAAATCCCCGGTGACTGCTTCCATGCCGATTATACGGTCTCATTTACTGCGCTCAAGCCTCTTCATGTGCTTTATCCCTCGATAGACTACTGCGGTACTGTAAGCGTGGCTAAAATAGGCATACCCCAGTCACTTGTTAATATGTGTACCTACGCCATGAGGACAACAGATGAATTCATCTCAAAGCATCCTCTTCGTCAGCGCAGCAAATCAGCTCACAAGGGTACAAACGGAACACTTCTTTCAATATGCGGAAGCTATGGCATGGCCGGCGCTGCTATACTTTCAGGCAGCGCAGCACTCCGCAGCGGTGTTGGTATACTTCGCTCCGCGGTTCCGGCATCAATATATCCCATTGTCGCAAATAAGCTTACAGAAGCCGTTTTCATTCCTCTCAAGGAATCCACTGACGGACTTATCAGCATAAATGAATTTGACAGGCTTCAGGCTGAAATACTCGGCCGCTGCAGCGCAATACTTATCGGCTGCGGTCTCGGCACAAGCAATGATATGACCGAGCTTGTCAGCGCTCTGATATCGACCTCTACCAAGCCCATTGTTCTTGATGCAGACGGAATAAATTCAATTGTTCCGAATATAGATGTATTAAGACAAGCAATGGCTCCCGTTATCATCACTCCTCATCCGGGTGAAATGGCAAGACTGACGGGAACAGATATTATGACGGTTCAGAGAAACCGCTATCATACCGCCAAGAATTTTGCGGCTGAATACGGCTGTACAGTCATACTCAAGGGCGCAAATACTATAATAGCCTTCCCGGACGGCAATGCCTATGTCAACCTCAACGGCAATAACGGCATGGCTAAGGGCGGCAGCGGCGACCTTCTGGCAGGCATGGCGGCATCCTTCCTTGCACAGGGCATGAGTGATGATGAAGCAGCTATCAATGCTGTTTATTATCACGGACTTGCGGGAGATAAATGCGCCGAACGCCTTACTCCGAGAACAATGCTTCCGACAGATATGTTAGAGGAGCTTAAGGCAATTTTCTGAACCGATGAAGGGCGGTCAGATCATTGATAAAGAAAATAATAATTTCCCTCATTTCGTCAGTATTCATACTTTCCGCTGCCTCATGCGAAAGTCCTCCCCCTCCTTCCCTTTCGATAGGCTCTGAACAGGACTGCACACTTTACTGCAATGACAAGATCTTTGTATGTCATATCCAACAACTTGGTGACGAGCTGTGCAGCGTAACTCTGACAAAGCCGAAGGAGCTTTCGGGGCTTTGTTACAGGTATTCCGACGGTGAATACAGCTTTTGCTATAACGGTCTTTGCAGCAGAAATGAATCTCAGCTTCTCCCTCAGAACAGTCTGCTTTATATGACACTGAAAGCGCTCAGGTCGCTTCAAAGTAACCCTCCCGCGCTTACCGCCGGCAGTGAGGGCTATACCGCCGATGCAGGTACCTTCACGGTCTATACCGATAATGAGGGCAGGCTTACAAGTCTGAGTTTTTAAAAAAATGAATATTTCCCTCCCCGCATGACAATTATATAGTCATAAATGATTTGCGGGAGGATGCCTTATGAAGCTTTTATTCAGAGCTGTTTGCTGTGCGGTGATAATTTCCTGCCTGTTGTCCCTTACAGGCTTTGGCGCTGCCTGTCAGGATATCGGAGACAATGTTCTGCGTCTTCATATACTTGCAAACTCCGATTCGGAGAGCGACCAGGAACTCAAACTCAAGGTCAGGGACGGCATTACGGAATACATGAGCGTTCTTTTTTCCAAAGCCGACTCAAAGGAAACGGCAATGCTCACAGCTAAGGAGCATACAGACGAAATTGCACAAAAGGCAGAAGAGATACTTATGCAGAACGGATGCAGCGACAGGGTTTCTGTCAGTGTGCTGAATATGCCGTTTGATACACGCTGCTATGATGATTTTTCTCTTCCGGCGGGCTATTATGACGCCGTAAGAATTATCATAGGAGAGGGCAAGGGGCATAACTGGTGGTGTGTACTCTATCCCGCCGTATGCGTACCGGCTGCCGAGGGAAATATATGTGACGGACTTAATGATACTGAAAAGGATATCGTAACAGACAGTGACAGATATATTATCCGTTTCAGGGTGGTGGAATTATTCACCTCCCTGTACAGCTTTTTCTTTCACTGAACAGACTATATAAATATAACAGAGGTGTACTATATGTCTAAGGAATTTAAAATAAGAACCAAGAACAATGAGGTTTTCCTCCGTGTGCAGAAGGGACATTTTGCCACCATGCACAGCCATACCAACTACTATATTGACGTTACCACACAGAAAAGCCGTCTTTCCGAGGCAAAGGCTGTTGCAAGAGAGCTGGTTTCGGATTACCGTTCAAATACCATTATCGACACCATACTCTGTATTGACGGCATGGAGGTCATAGGTACCTGTATTGCAGACGAGCTTACCAATGACCATTACATGAACATGAACGCTCATCAGACCATTTATATCGTATCTCCCGAATACATTTCAGGCGGACAGATGATGTTCAGGGATAATCTTATCTCCACTATCTCCGGAAAGCACGTTCTGATACTTGCCGCTTCCGTTACAACGGGAAAAAGCGCCCTTGCCGCTATTGATGCCGTCAAGTATTACGGCGGTACGGTTGTAGGAGTAAGCTCGATTTTTGCAACGGTTGACGACTGTGACGGATATCCCGTAAACTCAGTTTTCGATCCGAACGATTTAGGCGATTACGAAAGCTACAAGCCCCCTGTCTGCCCGATGTGCGCTAAAAAGGAAAAGCTTGAGGCTCTCGTAAACAGCTACGGCTTCTCAGCACTCTGAACAAATACTCAATCAACGTACAATGTGCAATTCAATGTGCAATGTACGATTCAATGTACAATTGAGTAGTTTTCCTGATTCGTTTTGCTGTTTTATTTCTATATAGAGAGTTTTATATATAGCCCTCCAAGACCTCCACCAATACGGAATCAGCTAAAAAGTGCCGGTCGTGTCACTCAATACATAAAGTATGTATATAGATATAAAATAAAAATATATGCTATAGAGAACTTTATATAATAACCGACATGACCGGCACACATATTTTCACATAAAAAAAGACTGCTGTACATTAAATTATTCTGTACAACAGTCTTTATTATTAATTATTTGCGCGGAACAGAAGCAGGATCAAATTGAAAGCCGGACGCGAATTGTACATTGCACATTGTACATTGT
>CACXDV010000051.1 GCA_902766585.1 uncultured Ruminococcus sp. | reverse complement strand
GATTGCCTCTATAAGCGGAGTTAAGGCTGCAACGAGATACCTTTCGGTCAATCTTGATATCAAGGATAAAAAGAATAAGGCTCTTGCGCTTGACGTAAGCGAAAATTTCACCGTTTCGACCTTTGTTGTTACAGAGGGGGAGGCTTATGACGAAAAGGGTGACGGCTTCTGGCTTTCGGATAAATTTGCATCTGTAAACGGCTATAAGGTCGGTGACGAGATAACTCTTGAATATCAGGGAACGGATATCAGCGGAAGGATAGCAGGTCTGATAAAATCAGGCGAGCATATGATATGCGTAGCGGACAATAACCAGATAATGCCCGATTACACCACCTTCGGCTATGCATATACAACTCCTGAAAAGCTGAGGTCTGTCATAAAGGAAAAAATAACAGGCGCATATTCGGGAGCATTAAAGATTCCCGAAAGCATGACGGAAAAATTCATTTCCGAAGCTGAAAACAAGGTCTACGCACAAATAAATCTGCTCTCGGATATCGACAAGGAAGGTCTTGAGGAGGCGGTCAAGGAAAAGCTTGGCAGAACGATAATGGTTACGCCCAAGGATGACCATATGGTATATAAGGAGGCTATGGGCGAATCCACAGAGGGCAAGACAATGGGTTCAATTCTGCCTGTTCTGTTCCTTGCAATAGCGATACTTACAATGGTAACGACTATGCATCGTATCGCCACAAAGGAAAAGATACAGATAGGCACTCTTAAGGCTCTCGGCTTCAAAAACCGCCGTATTCTTCGCCACTATACCTCATACGGACTTTTTATCGGCGTTACGGGAACAGGTCTGGGAATGGTTCTCGGATATATTGTATGCAAAGCGGTAATGAGTGAGGACGGCATGATGGGTACATATTTCGATATGCCCGACTGGACAGCGGCAACTCCGCTTTTCTGCTATCCGGTAATGCTCGGAACGATAGTATTTCTTACGCTTATCAGTTATCTTTCGGTTTACCGTCAGCTCAGGGGAACAGCTGCCGAAACACTTCGCCCGTATACTCCTAAGAAAATGCATAAGACCTGGTTTGAAAGAACTAAGCTTTGGGACAGTCTGAGCTTCGGAACAAAGTGGAATCTTCGTGACCTCAGCCGTCATAAGAGCCGTTCATTTATGACGCTTTTCGGAATAGTCGGCTGTATGGTGCTTATGGTAGGCGGACTTGGTATGCGCGACACAATGGCAGGCTTTCTTGATTTGCTTGATAAGGATATCTCCAATTATTCAACAAAGGTAAATCTTGCCGAAAATGCAGACAGCGCAAAGGCAAAGCAGCTTGCAGAGGAGCTTGAAGGCGATTGGGAGGCTCTGACGGGTATCAGCCTTGATGGTGATACCGTAACTATTGATGTTGTTCATAATCCAAATGCAAGACTAAATATTATCGACGAGGACAACAGAAGGATAGCCTTGAGTGATGAGGGAGTTTATCTATGCCTCCGTCTGAAGGACAAAGCAAAGATAGGGGAAAGCATCACGTTCTCACCCTACGGCTCAAAGAATACATATACCGCAAAAGTACTCGGCTACAACCGTTCAATTATGACCGAAAGCGTGACAATGACAGATGTACTCGCAGATAAGCTTGGGATAGAATATACTCCGGCGGCGATTTATACTGATAGAAAAACCTCAGAAATACCCGCATCAGACCTTATTGCCGGAAAGCAGGACAAGGAGCTGCTCATGGATATCTTCCGCAGCTTTGTGAGCATAATGGATGGAATGGTATTAATACTTGTTATTGCTGCCGCAGTTTTGGGAATAGTTGTTCTATATAATCTCGGCATAATGAGCTATGTGGAGCGTTCCCGTGAGCTTGCTACCCTTAAGGTGCTCGGCTTCCGCAATAAGCAGATAGGCAGACTTCTGATATCTCAGAATATCTGGCTTACTGTCACAGGAGTTATTATCGGACTTCCGGCGGGAGTAGGCGCTCTCGAATGGATGATAACAGCCCTTGCGGGAGAATATGAAATGAAGCTTATGCTCGGTCCGCTGACATATTGTGTTTCGATATTGCTGACCTTCGGTGTTTCGCTTCTTGTCGGACTTATGGTTGCAAAAAAGAATAAGAAAATTGATATGGTTGAAGCTCTGAAATGTTCAGATTAACCAAAAAATTGCCCGTATGCATTATGTGTACGGGCATTTTTACTGAAATAAAAAATATTTAGTAAACCCATTGACATAGTAGGTGAATAGTGATAATATATATGTGTCAAAGGACAAAACCATTCGGAAGGAGCGTTTACAATGCTTAATACTTTATATGTACAGCAGAATAAAATGATGTGTTGTCGAATGCTTTACTCCCGGGCAAATCAGATGGAAGGGGCATCCGCTGAGATACGGCTGCTCATTAGGTCAGGACGATGTTGACAGATACTGTGTTCTGAAATTTTCCTTGCCCGGGAGCCGTGAGCCTTCGGGCAGTTTTATATATATTTGATTTTGAAAGGAAGAAAATAAAATGAGTTATAAATTTGAAACATTGCAGTTACACGTTGGTCAGGAGCAGGCAGATCCCGCATCTGATTCCAGAGCAGTACCGATATATCAGACAACTTCTTATGTATTCCATAACAGCCAGCACGCAGCAGACCGTTTCGGTCTTGCAGACGCAGGCAATATCTACGGCAGACTTACCAATGCAACTCAGGACGTGCTTGAAAAGAGAATAGCCGCTCTTGAGGGAGGCAGCGCAGCATTAGCGCTTGCATCCGGCGCAGCGGCTATAACATATACCATTGAGGCGCTTGCTGCAAACGGCGGTCATATCGTAGCACAGAAAACAATATACGGCGGAAGCTATAACCTTCTTTCGCATACACTTCCGCAGTATGGCATATCAACTACCTTTGTTGACGCGCATGATCTGAACGAGGTCGAGGCAGCGATCCAGGAAAATACAAGGGCAATATATCTTGAAACACTCGGCAATCCTAACAGTGATATTCCGGATATCGAGGCAATTGCTGCTATTGCGCATAAGCATGGCCTTTCGGTGGTGGTCGATAACACCTTTGGCACACCGTTCCTTATCAGACCGATAGAATACGGCGCAGATATCGTTGTTCATTCCGCTACAAAATTCATCGGCGGACATGGCACGACACTCGGCGGAATAATCGTTGAATCAGGTAAATTCAATTGGAAGGAAAGCGGCAATTATCCTCAGATAGCAGCTCCCAATCCGAGCTATCACGGCGTATCGTTCTATGATGCGGTAGGTCCGGCAGCATTTGTTACTTATATCAGGGCAATACTTCTGAGAGATACGGGCGCAGCAATTTCTCCGTTCAATGCCTTCCTTCTTCTCCAGGGCACAGAAACACTTTCACTCCGCCTTGAAAGACATATTGAGAATACAAAGAAGGTAGTTGAGTATCTCAGCAAACATCCCCTTGTAGAAAAGGTAAATCATCCGTCACTTCCGGATCATCCCGACAATGCGCTTTACCGCAAATATTTCCCGAACGGCGGCGGTTCGATATTCACCTTCAATATAAAGGGCGGCAGAGAGCAGGCATGGAAATTTATTGATAATCTTAAGATATTCTCTTTGCTTGCGAATGTTGCAGATGTTAAGAGCCTTGTTATCCATCCTGCATCGACAACACATTCACAGCTTTCAGCAGAGGAACTGAACGAGCAGGGAATTTTTGAGAATACGATACGTCTTTCTATAGGAACAGAGCATATTGATGATATTATAGAGGATCTGGAAAATGCATTCAGATCTGTAGAATAAGGAGGAAATTATCATGTCAGGTATTTTTAAGGGAACATTGGGACTTATAGGAAAGACACCTCTTGTTGAGGCTGTCAATATTGAAAAGGACAAAAAGCTGGACGCTGCTCTTCTTGTCAAGCTTGAATATTTCAATCCCGCAGGAAGCGTCAAGGACAGAATAGCAAAGGCTATGATCGAGGACGCAGAGCAAAAGGGACTTATCGGTGAGGGTACTACGCTTATCGAGCCGACATCGGGAAATACAGGTATAGGTCTTGCTGCTATTGCCGCCGCAAAGGGCTACAGGCTTATTATCACCATGCCTGAGACCATGAGCGTGGAGAGAAGGAACATCCTGAAATTCTACGGCGCAGAGCTGGTTCTTACAGACGGCTCAAAGGGCATGAAGGGTGCGATCGAAAAGGCAGCAGAGCTTTCAAAGGAAATAGAAAACAGCTTCATCCCCGGACAGTTCGTCAATCCCGCAAATCCTGCTGTCCATAAGGCAACAACAGGACCTGAGATCTGGGAGGATACAGAGGGCAAGGTGGATATCTTTGTTGCAGGCGTAGGCACAGGCGGAACTATTACAGGTGTAGGTGAATTCCTGAAAGAAAAGAATCCTGATATTAAAATTGTAGCTGTTGAGCCGGAAAGCTCCCCCGTTCTTTCAAAGGGAACAGCAGGCCCTCATAAGATACAGGGAATAGGCGCGGGCTTTGTTCCCGAGGTACTCAACACAAATGTTTATGACGAGGTATTCCCTGTTGCTAATGAAGCAGCCTTTGAGACATCAAAGCTTCTTGCAAAGAAGGAAGGTATCTCCGTCGGCATTTCGTCGGGTGCGGCTTTATATGCGGCTCTGGAGCTTGCAAAGCGTCCCGAAAATAAGGGTAAGACCATTGTAGCTCTTCTTCCTGACAGCGGAGACAGATATTACTCCACAGCTTTGTTTACAGAATAATAGTTTTTTATATTATTACAAATACGCTCCTGAATTACGGGAGCGTATTTTTTTATCGGCGCGCGGTGCCCGCGCTGTCAATTCGCACTTAAGTTTAGTAAAAGCTTTATTTCTGTTGCGCGAAGATATTTCTACAGTATTTCAATTTTAGTAGTTGGTTAAGCTAATTCTTTAGCAGTTTTGTTGTTGCTCTGATTATTTTTATTGAAAAATCAGTATGCGAAATCGACCGCACAGGCACCCCGCCACGGCAAAAAAATTCGCGTCCCACAAAAGCAGGACGCGAAATCGGGTGCGGCGGCTCGCCGTTAGCCTGCCCGGTGGGAGTCGAACCCACGATCTTCAGAGTCGGAGTCTGATGCATTATCCAACTGTGCTACGGACAGATAACATGAT
>CACXDV010000050.1 GCA_902766585.1 uncultured Ruminococcus sp. | reverse complement strand
TTGAGCTTCAGAAGAAATATATAAGACTTATAGATATGCTTTTCTCAGATGTAAACCCCATACCCGTAAAGGAAGCCATGAATATGATAGGCTGGAACTGCGGAGACTGCAGACTTCCCCTCGGCAGTATGTCGGAATCGGGCAAGGCTGCTCTTAAGGAGTGTCTGAAGGATTACGGACTTCTGAAATAAGCCCTGATGGGAGGTCGTTCAAAATGACAGATATTATATTATCGGGCTGTTCGGGAAAAATGGGTGCTGCCATTATTTCCTGTGCAGCTGCCCGTGAGGATTGCCGGATCGCTGCGGGTGTCGATATCATAAAGCCGGCAGCGGATATCGGATATTTTCCGAGCTATGATGAGGTTGATATAAAGGCTGATGTCATCATCGACTTTTCAAATCCCTCTGTCCTTGATTCAATGCTGAAATACGCCTGCAAAAACAATATTCCCTGCGTTATCTGTACAACAGGCTACAGCGAGGAGCAGAAGGCGAAAATAAAGGAAGCTTCAAAGACAATACCGGTATTCTATTCGGGAAATATGTCTCTCGGCATCAATCTGATAATTGAGCTTGCCAAAAAGGCTGCCTCGGTTTTCGGAGATGATTTCGATATAGAGATAGTTGAACAGCACCACAATCAGAAGCTGGATGCCCCCAGCGGAACCGCGCTTATGATCGCTGATGCGGTATCACAGGTACGCGAAAACAGCGAATATGTATATGACCGCCATTCCTACCGCAAAAAGCGTGATAAGAAAGAGATCGGCATACATTCCGTAAGAGGCGGAAATATCGTCGGCGAGCATGAGATAATCTTTGCGGGAACCGACGAGGTACTTACTATAAGCCACAGCGCAAGGTCAAAGACGGTATTTGCTGTCGGTGCAGTCAATGCGGCTGTTTTCCTTGCTGATAACAAGAAGCCCGGAATGTATGATATGTCCGATCTGCTTGCATCAAGATAACAGAGGAGAGTGAATGTATATGAATCCTTCATTAACAGTTTATGACGACGTAACACTGATCACACTGCAGAACATCCCCGCTGATATCAGCTTTGTAGCCGATGTTTTCAAAAAAATCGGTTCTATGGGAGTTGATGTGGATATGATATCCCTTTCTCCAATACAAAGCTCCAGAACCAGCCTTTCCTTTACAATAAAGGATGACGACCTTGTAAAGATACTCAGCTATACCTCAAAGCTGGATGACGGTTCGGTACGTTCAATTGTCAGCAGCGGCAACTGCAAGATATCAATTAACGATGAGGCTATGATAAACTGTCCGGGCTTTGCTGCAAGGGTATTCGAGCTTGCTGCAGATACTCAGACAGAGCTTAAGCTCATCACAACAAGCGAATGTCAGATATCAATTCTTGTGACAAAGGCAGATTTTGACGAAGTTTATGCAAAGCTCTGTACGCTTGCGGAAAATAAATAATAAATAAAAAACAGGCTGTCATCGGTACATGATCCGGTGACAGCCTTTTAATTATTTCTTTTCGGAATCCCTTTCTCTTATGACAAAGCGTATCGGAGTGCCTGTCATGCCGAAGGTTTCCCTTATCCTGTTTTCGAGATATCTCTGATATGAAAAATGGAAAAGCTCCTGATTATTGACGAAAAATACAAATGTCGGGGGTTTGACAGATGCCTGAGTGACATACATGATCTTGAGCCTTCTGCCCTTGTCTGTCGGCGGCTGAACACGGGCAACTGCATCTGCAAGAAGGTCGTTGAGCATACCCGTTGAAATTCTCATTGCAGAATTGTTTACTGCTGTTACGATAAGCTCGAACAGTTTATCAAGGCGCTGACCTGTTTTTGCCGAAATAAAGATAAACGGTGCATATGACATGAAAGAAAAGTCATTTTCTAACTTTTTGATATACTCATTCATGGTCTTGTCATTTTTTTCAATGGCGTCCCATTTATTCACGGCAATTATGCACGCCTTTCCCGAATCATGCGCAAGACCGGCGATCTTTGTATCCTGATCGGTAATGCCTGTAACAGCGTCGATCATTATTACGCATACATCACTGCGCTCTATTGCCATTTTTGCGCGGATGATACTGTATTTTTCAACAGCGTCATCGATCTTGCTTTTTCTTCTCAGTCCCGCGGTATCGGTAAAGCGGAAACGGCCGTGACGGTTTTCTATTTCTGTGTCGATGCTGTCTCTTGTCGTACCGGCAATATTGGAAACGATGCAGCGGTTTTCTCCGGTGATCTTATTTACAAGCGAGGATTTTCCGGCATTAGGTCTGCCGATAACAGCAACGCTGATAACCTCCTCCTGAGTATCGTTTTCCTCCTGCGCGGGAAGGTATTCAAAAACGGCATCAAGCAGATCGCCTGTTCCGTGACCGTGAACGGAGGAGACCTGTATCGGTTCGCCCAGACCGAGATTGTAGAATTCATAGAAGGCAGGATCGGGCTCGCCTACAGTATCGCATTTATTGACGCACAGAACAACAGGTCTGCCGCTTTTCATAAGCATGGCTGCGACCTCCTCATCTGTTGCGACTATACCGCTTTTCAGATCAGTGACAAAGATGATAACATCACTTGCTTCTATGGCAAGCTCAGCCTGTCTCCTCATCTGTTGGAGGATTATATCATCGGAATACGGCTCTATGCCGCCGGTATCAATAACGGATATTTTCCTGTTTCTCCATTCACATTCACCGAAGATACGGTCACGGGTAACGCCTGGAGTGTCATCAACTATTGCGACACGTTCTCCGATAAGCTTATTGAAAAGTGTGGACTTTCCGACATTCGGTCTTCCCACAATAGCAACAACCGGTAAAGCCATTTATATCATCTCCTTTTGTAAAAAATAAAATAGAGAAGGATCTCTCCTTCTCTATCTGCCGCAAAAATTCAAATCAAGCCTCTGCTTCAACAAGCACAGCTCTACCCTTGTACATACCGCAGCTCTTGCAGGCTCTGTGAGCGAGCTTAAATTCGCCGCAGTTTGAACATTTTACGAGTGCAGGAGCATCCAGCTTCCATACTGATGATCTTCTGGTATTTCTTCTTGCTTTAGAAGTTTTTCTCTTAGGTACTGCCATGTTAAATAACCTCCTTGAATAAAAGTACAAAAATCATTCACTAAGCAGCTGACTTAAAGCTGCCAGACGGGGATCAGGCTCGCCCTTGGAGCAAGCGCAGCTTCCGTTATTAAGATTTTTTCCGCACTTTGGACACAAGCCCTTACAGGAATCTTTACACAGGAGCTTTGACGGCAGCTCCAAAAGAATATCATCCCTGAGCAGAATGTCAGTATCGAGCAAATAGTCCGGTGCTTCAATATAATCGTCACTGTTTTCCTCCGGAAGGCTCGTAACGAGAATATGATGGAACCTGAAGGCAAAATCTCTGTCGAAGCGCTCATAGCACCTGTCACATCTGAAGCTGAATGTAAAACTGACCGCAGCATCAAATTCAACCAGCCCCGCATGGTTGCTGACACGAATATCAGCGCCTATAACATCGGGAAAACGGTTTTCACCGAGGTCGCAGTCCGTCATATCCAGATCGGTGTGGACTGAAAGCTCCTCATTCTCATTAAGAAAGATTTTTTTCAGTTCAAGGGGCATGATCCTTCACCTCAACAAAGTACAATTATTACTTTCCTTTTCAGTCTGTAATAAAACGCCATGTTTAATTATAATCTTATGAACGTAATTTGTCAATAGCTTTTTTAAAAAAACAGAAAAACAAGGGAAGCCTGCTGAGGCTTCCCGATGCTTTCCGAAGAATAAAGATATCAGATCTTTTCTGCTACTGCTGAAAGGCTCTGGGGGAGATCCTTTTCATCAGCAGAAACGAGGAATGTGAACTGAGTTTCTGTTTTAGCGGCGAGAGTGTTGATCTTTTCGATGAAATCAGCAAAATCGTCGAAGTTTGTGCCGCCGATCTTAAAGGTGGAATCAACGAGAACATCTGTAACATCATAGTTGCCGGCGCAGAGACCGCTCAGGAAACCGAAGAAAGCCTCATAGCCCTGGATAGAATAATGATCAGTGTCGATAAGACGAGCCTTGTGTGTTACATCATAGGTAAGCTTTGAACCCTTTTCGATAACAACAACATTACCGTCCGACTTTTCAACAGCCTCATTAGCAAGATAGATAAGCTTCTTGGTCTTTCCGGAACCCTTTTTACCAACGATGAGTTTAACCATAATAGTTTTGCCTCCTTAAAATTGATACATTCCCACAGCGGAGAGCTGTAAGGAGAGATAATTGCATAAAATATGTTTTGCTTAATTCTATTTTATATTAATTTTGCTTAACTGTCAACCGTTTTTAGCATAAAGCTACAATTATTTTAAACAAAATTTTATTTAAGCCTTGCTTCAAGAGCTTCCTTCTGATCCTCATAACCGGGCTTGCCGAGGAGAGCGAACATATTCTTTTTGTAGCTTTCAACGCCGGGCTGATTGAAGGGATTGATGCCGAGAGTATAGCCGCTTATAGCGCAGGCTTTTTCAAAGAAGTAGATAAGATAGCCAAGTTCAGTCTCGCTTGTGTTTTCCATATTAAGGATAACATTGGGAACGCGGCCGTCAGTATGAGCAAGCACAGTACCCTCAAATGCTTTTTTATTTACGAAGTCAACGGTTTTGCCGGCGAGGAAGTTAAGGCCGTCAACATTTTCGGGATCGGTGCCGATCGTAAGCTCATATTTGGGCTTTTCGATCTGTACAACTGTCTCAAACATTGTGCGTGAACCGTCCTGAATGAACTGTCCCATAGAATGAAGGTCTGTAGAGAATACTACGGAAGCGGGGAAGAGTCCCTTCTGATCCTTGCCTTCACTTTCGCCGAAGAGCTGCTTCCACCATTCGTTCATCATGGTGAAGGACGGCTCGTAGCTTACGAGAAGCTCAATAGCCTTACCCTTTCTGTAAAGGATATTTCTGATAGCCGCATATTTGTAGCAGTCATTCTTGTCGATATCAGTAGACATAAGCTCTTCTCTTGCCTTTGCAGCGCCGCCCATAAGAGCGTCTATATCCGCGCCGGCAACAGCGATAGGAAGAAGACCGACAGCAGTAAGAACGCTGTAGCGTCCGCCTACGTCATCCGGTACGACAAAGGTCTCATAGCCTTCCTTTGTAGCAAGCTGCTTAAGAGTACCCTTTGCCTTGTCTGTGGTACAGAAAATTCTTTCCTTAGCGCCTTCCTTGCCGTATTTCTTTTCAAGAAGCTCGCGGAATACGCGGAAAGCAATAGCAGGCTCAGTTGTAGTGCCTGATTTTGAGATCATATTGATGGAAACGTCACGTCCCTCACAGATCTGGAGAAGCTCGCTGAGAGCAGTAGAGCTGATAGAGTTTCCTGTGAAGTAAATGTCGGGAGTATCCTTTTTGATCGCATTGTAGTTGGGGGATTTAAGAAATTCGATTGCAGCGCGGGCGCCGAGGTATGAACCGCCGATGCCTATAACAACAAATACATCGGTATTGCTCTTGATTTTTTCGGCAGCCTTTTTGATACGGTCAAACTCCTCCTTATCGTAATCCACGGGAAGATCTACCCAGCCGGTAAAATCATTTCCGAGGCCCTTTTTTGAATGGAGAAGCTCATGGGCAGCAGCGATCTGAGGAGCAATAGCGGTGTATTCCTCATCGCTGATAAATTGCTTAACGTGCTTATCACTTAATGTAACGGACATAATTATTTCCTCCTTGATGCATGAAGCATATTATACCACCGCAGCATTTAGTTTTCGGTGTATGAATCTATTCTACAATATTTTAAACCGTTTTTCAAGGAAATGAGTAAACTTTTATAAATAATTTCCTCTGAGGTCATAAAATGGAAAAAACTGTACATAAATCGGAACGTTTTTTTTATAAAAAAACCGGAAATATGAAAAAATATTGTAGCATTATTCCGATTGACAGTCAAAGTTGATAATGGCATAATATATACTGTGTCATTATAGGATGTGGCTATTGACGATAAATCAGATCATATGACCGGAAAGGGATTTGCTATGTCAGAGAATAATAAAGATGAAGAATATGTTGATGTCTATTCGGTATTGAAAAATTTTGAATCCGGCAGCAATGAGCCGGTCAGGTCTTCTGCTCCGCGCAGGGAACCGGACGCGCAAAAGGCACCGGAAATGCCAAGGTACCATGAACCGGAGGTCAAGAGCAGCAATGGCGGCAAAAAGGTTCTTGTAATAGCACTATGCTGTGCAATACTTCTGATCGGCTGTATCGGAGTGGCAGCTCTGACAGGAGCCTTCGGGCAAGGCGGCTCTCCTGTTGCTACTGAAAGCTCTCAGGAATCCTTTTATACGGTAAAAACCAGCTCTGTGACTTCTGTTGAGGAGGAAAGCTCAAAGGAACCTGAGCTTACATTTGAGCCGACAGGCGAATTCAAATTTGACGAAACGGTGCTTCCGAAAAATGTCAAGGAAACGCTTGACGGACAGATACTTGCAAAATACGTTTTACTGTATGATGTCAACGCCGATAAGGTATTATATCAGAAAAAAGGCAAGGAAAAATGCTATCCTGCAAGCACAACTAAAATGCTTACCGCTATTGTCGGCGCAAAGATAATCCCTCCGGAGACAGTGATCACCGTAGGTGATGAGATAAAGCTCATAAACTGGGATTCAAGTACGGCAGGTCTTGTTAAGGGAATGAAGCTTACCTTTGAGTCACTTATGGACGGACTTATGCTTCCCTCCGGAAATGATGCGGCATATACTATAGCTGTCAATGCGGCTAAAATATATACGGGAAATAATGATCTTTCGGATGAAGAGGCTGTGAAGATCTTTATGGAGCTTGTTAATAAGGCGGCAAAGGAAATAGGCTGCAGTGGTACTCATTATGTTACGCCGGACGGCTGGCATGATGATGACCATTATACCTGTGCCGAGGATCTTGCGAAGATAGCGGCATATGCGCGTACCGTTCCGCTTGTAAAAAATTCTGTCTGCAAGTACGAGGCAGAATGGGACGTTATTGAATATGAACCTTCTGAGGAGAGCAGCGTTTCTCAGAGCAGTACTGAGGAAAGCAGTAAAAATGAAAGCGGCAGCAGTGAAGCAGCCTCCACCGTATCGGAAGAAGAAAGCTCAGGTGAAGCTGAAGGCTCCGAAGATGAAAGCGAAGAGGAATTTGTTTATAAGCCCGAAACGCTTTACTGGACAAATTCAAACAGGATGCTCAATCCCGATGCGCCGCAGTATTCAAAATTCTGTGACGGCGTAAAGACAGGATATACGGATGAAGCCGGAACCTCTGTCGTATGCTCGGCAACTGTTGACGGGCATACAATGATAGCGGTTATAATGTTCGGCTATACTATGTATACAAAATATGATGATGCAAATCGTTTGTTTAAGCAGGGCTTTGCTGCATATGGTCTTGATTACACATACAGTAATGAGGGCAGCGAAGCGGATGTCGGATTCTGATAAATGTATCTGGAGGTATGAACTGTGAGTATTTTTATGGATATAGTGGTTCTTCTGGTCATAGCGGTTTTTGTTATCAACGGATACAGAAGAGGAGTTATCAATATTCTTGTTCATTTCTGCGGAGTTGCAGTATCCGCAATAGCGGCTGCTCTTGTGGGTTCCTTCCTTGCGCAGCAGCTCTATTACAGTTTTATGCAGAAAAGAATAATTGAATTTTTTGAAAACTGTATGCCGCCGGAAAGGCTTGCTCAGACTGCCGGTGATATCGCATCTGAGATGGTCGATAACTGCCCTGAATATTTTCAGAATATTATGAGCATAATGAATATCACTAAAACTGATATAGCTATGGCTATAGGTTCCGCCTCAATAGAGGTACCTGCTCTTGTTGAGGGAATGATAAGACCTGCGGTGCTAAGGCTTGTTACAGTTATACTTGCAATAGCAGTTTTTACGGTTTGTGCCGCAATTATTTCATTAGCAACGAAATCCCTGACTACGGCTGTGGATATCACGGGGCTTAAGCCGGCAGACAGGATCGGAGGCGCTGTTCTCGGTATTCTTGCCGCAGTTGTAATAATCATGTTCCTGTCATTTGTGCTTTATCTGCTTGTCGTATTTCTCCCCGAAGAATCGTCGAGGGCACTGCGTATAGGAATAGATAAATCATTTTTGTATAAATACATATATCAGTTCAATGTTCCGGATCAGATAGTTTCAATAATAGTCAATTCGCAATAAAACATAGCCTTATCTCCTCTTTTCATGCGGAAAGGGGAGAATCTTTTAGTTGAATATACAATTTATTGCAAAGGAATAATATTTTATTTTTAATTAGTATAGACAATCACGCTTAAAATGTGCTATTATAAGGTGTATACGAAATAAGCGTATGAAAAAAGGATGAAGGGAGATAGTAAACTATGCTGTGTGATAAATGTAAGAAGAGACCGGCTGTTGTATTTGTTTCAAAGCCTGATGACAGTTCTGCCTCTAAGGGATACTGTCTTGTTTGTGCAAAGGAAATGGGTATCAAGCCTGTCACCGAAATAATGGAAAAAATGGGTATAAATGAGGATATGCTCAACGAGCTTCAGGATCAGATGGATAATATTATAGATTCTGATATCTTTAAGGATGTAGAGGAATTTGCAGGAATCGGTGATGAAGAATCAGAAGAAGATGATGATGATTTCAGTCGCGGAGGCGCGCCGACCTTCCCGCCGTTTTTCAAAAATCTGTTCAATTCCAAGGAACCCGGCGAAAAGCTCAACGGCAAGGAAAATGGAAAAAAGCCTGACGAACGCAAGAGTTCAAATCCAAAGAAAAGACGCAAGCCGAGAAAGCATATCGAGGCTTACTGCACAGATCTGACAAAGCGCGCTGCTGACGGTGAGCTTGACAGGATCATCGGAAGGGAAAAGGAGATAGACAGAGTTATACAGATACTTTCCCGCCGTACAAAGAATAACCCCTGTCTTATAGGTGAACCCGGCGTAGGTAAAACTGCCATAGCAGAGGGACTTGCTCAGAGGATCGCCTCCGGAGACGTTCCCCACAGGCTCAAGGATAAGGAGGTACAGCTTCTTGATCTTACCTCTCTTGTTGCCGGAACGCAGTTCAGAGGACAGTTTGAAAGCCGTATCAAGGGCCTTATCAATGAGGTCAAGGAATCAGGAAATGTTATCCTTTTCATTGACGAGGTACACAGCCTTGTAGGAACAGGTGAATCGGAAGGCTCAATGAATGCCGCAAATATTATGAAGCCTGCTCTGTCAAGAGGAGAGATACAGGTAGTCGGCGCAACGACCTTTAATGAGTACAGAAAGTACATTGAGAAGGATGCGGCGCTTGAGAGACGTTTTCAGCCTGTAACGGTAGCCGAGCCGTCGGTTCAGGATACCATAGAGGTAATTGCAGGTGTTAAGGATTATTACGAGGATTATCACCGTGTAAAGATGAGTGATGATATCGTAAGAAAGACCGTTGTTCTTGCGGAAAGGTATATTACAGACAGATTCCTTCCCGATAAGGCAATAGACCTTCTTGATGAATCATGTACCTATGCGTCACTCAGAAATACAAAATTAGAGGATTATGACTCAGCCACGGACAAGCTTAAGGAGCTTAATGACGAGCTTGGAGTTCTCCAGTCCGAGGATGAGATAAACTATGAAAAGGTAGCTAATCTGAAATGCGAGATAGCAAGACTGAATGATGAATTGTCCGCTATGGATAAGGATGAGCTTTTCACGCAGGTAACTGAGGAGGATATTGCTCATGTTATCGAACTGTGGACAGGTATTCCGGCATCCAAGGTCAGAGAGAATGAGCTGAATAAGCTTGCCGACCTCGGAAATGTCCTCAAATCAAAGGTTATCGGTCAGGATGAAGCTGTTGATGCGCTTGCTGCAGCGGTAAAGCGCAGCCGTGTACAGATCAGCCCGAGAAGAAGACCTGCTTCATTTATATTTGTAGGTCCGACAGGCGTAGGAAAGACCGAGCTTGTCAAGGTGCTTTCGACCGAGCTGTTCAATACACCCGAAACGCTTATCCGTCTTGATATGTCCGAGTTCATGGAAAAGCACTCCGTTTCAAAGATCATCGGTTCCCCTCCGGGTTATGTAGGCTATGAGGAGGCAGGACAGGTTACCGAAAAGGTAAGAAGAAGACCTTATTCCGTCCTTCTGTTCGATGAGATAGAGAAGGCACATCCTGATGTTCTCAATATTCTGCTCCAGATACTTGATGAGGGCGTTCTGACTGATGCTCAGGGCAGAAAGGTCAATTTCAGCAATACCGTTATCGTTATGACCTCTAATGCGGGAAGTGAACGCAAGGAGGGCGCTCTCGGCTTTGCAAAGACACAGGCAGAGGCAACGAATGAAAAGGTAAGAAAGGCTCTGTCCGAGTTCCTTCGTCCCGAATTCCTTAGCCGTGTTGATGATATCATTGTCTTTAAGCAGCTTACAGAGGATGATTTCTTTGATATCAGCAAGCTGATGCTTGATGAATATACGGATGCTCTCAGCGAAAAGGGTATCGCATTCAGCTATGATGATGAAGCAAGAAGATACCTTGCAAAGAAGGCTTACGGCGGTCCGAGCGGTGCGAGAGATCTCCGCAACCTCATCCGCAAGGAGGTCGAGGACAAGATCGCCAATGCTATCGTTGAAAGCCATACTGGTTTGATAAGCTCAATCAAGGTGACAACAGAGGGCGAGCCTGCCGAGGCAGTAAAGCTGGAAATTACCGAATGATTCATTTGTTTTGTATCTGAAATAAAATCAAGACACCTTGTCAGAGATCTGATAGGGTGTCTTTTTTTGTACGGTTATTTACTTTGTCAGTCTGAATTCCTTCATATCGTCGAGTCTAAGAAGGATGGGTTCTTCGCCTGAGCCTGCTCCAACGTCAATGTCTATCCATGTTTTGGTTTTGATTATTTTTCCTTTGTATTCCTTGCCGAATGAGGATGTAGGCGTGTGTCCGAATACGGTCATAAATTCATCGGAGTATTCATCAGTAAGATTCGGCCATGCCCATAATAATTCGTCCTCTGTATATTCTGAAATGGGCTTGCCGGGAGTATAATTATCAATACCGCTGTGAACGAGCAGAAAGTCCCTGTCGTCTATGCAGACGGATTCATATATCGGACAGTCCTGAAGGTATTCGAGGATAGCCTGTCTTTGATCCTTTGACAATACCTTCAAGCCGTTTACTGTATCATATCCGCCGTTGAGTATGTAATTATTCAGAAGAAAAATTTTTTCATCATCGAGAGAGGA
>CACXDV010000049.1 GCA_902766585.1 uncultured Ruminococcus sp. | reverse complement strand
TTTAAGTACCATTTATTTTTCTGACTCTTCTTCGGTTTCTACATCCTTTATGAAGCTCTTTGCAAGATTCATAACTTCTTTTCTCTGCTTAGGATTAAGATTTCTTACAACAAACAGAAGCTCAACTTCATACTTTGTAGCTGCATGAGTTCTGTATTTGTATTTATCGTCATCCTCGGGACCGGAATGGATCTCAGCAATAGCATCCTCCAATTCTTCCTCAACGCCCTCAAGAAGCTTCTGATAGCTGATATTAAAAACCTTTGCTATCTTAATGAGTGTATTGATATCGGGTTTTGTTTTACCCGTCTCATAGTAGGTATAAGTCGATCTTTCGATCTTTAGCCTGTCGGCTACCTGCTGCTGAGTCATACCACACTCATGTCTGTAAAATTTCAACCAATAAGAGATCATACTGTACATGATACTCTCCTCCTTAGATAATTTTTTGACAACCCCTGTGCCTATATTATATAACATTTTTTTTTAAATGTCACGCATTTTTTTGATAATTCTTATTACTTTTCACTTCAAATAATGATTAATACTAATTTTTCACCACATTTTATTTAAAAACTGCCAACAAAATTTGCATCTTTTTCAGAAAAATAAGATGATTTTTGTTTAATTAATGCAATTTAGGAAATATTATACTATTATTTTGTGCATCTATACGAAATTGTTAGACAAAACTACCTAAAACTATCGTTATTGTATCAGCTGCAATATTCTTCTGTCAATTCTTTAAGTTTTTCTTCATCATCAACTGTTATCCCCCTCCGCAAAAGCTCTGCATCATGCATCGGAAGGTCGGAAATGCGGGTATTGCTTATAAAATATGCCTTTTTACTGTCACCCTTAAAGGCAGCTACACGGCCGTTTTCTTCTCCGAGACGGTATGTCGCCTGAGACTGTGAAACAGCCTCAGCTTTTTCATTATGCTCTGCATCAGGCGAATACATAGCCGACAGAATAAGGCATACAATAACAAACGAACCTGTAAAGCTCATAAGATATTTCATTTTTCTTCACTCTCCTGGGATTATTTTTCCCGCCTGCAAGAGAATTATGCATTGAATCCTCCCAAAATAATAACAAAATTCACAGAATAGCCTCTCCTATGCTTGAATACCAAAAAAATTTATGGTATAATATCATATATTTGTTATCAGGTGACCCCGGCAAATGACCAAAAACGGAGGTTGATATATTGATGAGAAAAACTGACATAAGTAATTACAGCGAAGAAAAGGTCTCCGGACCGTCCGTCTCCGCGGGTGAGGCTGTCGGCAGCTTTTTTGCTTCGATATGGCGTGTGATCGCCACCATACTGCTTATTCTTTTTATCACAGGCTTTGTTGTCGGCATATCATTGATTTTTTACATCATATCAATTGCCAGCGAGCCTCTCGATGTAAATCTTAATAACATAAAAATGAACCTCACAAGCTTCGTCTATGTCCTTAAAGAAGGCAGCGATGATGAGTATGTCGAATATCAGGAGCTTTACTCAAACGAAAACAGAGTATGGGTAAACTATCAGGATATCCCCAAGGCTATGATCGACGCTCAGATAGCTATTGAGGACAAAAGATTCCTTGAGCATAACGGCGTTGACTGGTACCGTACCGGCGGAGCTATTTTCAGTCTCGGCACCGGCGGCAGACAGTTCGGCGGCTCTACTATCACCCAGCAGCTTATCAAAAATATTACAAATGATAATGATGTAAGCATAAACCGTAAGCTCAGAGAGATATTCCGCGCACTTAAGCTTGAGGAGCAATACAGTAAAAATGACATTATTGAGGCTTACCTTAATATAGTAAACTACGGTGCCGGCTGCCGAGGAGTTCAGTCAGCGGCAAGCCTGTATTTCAATAAGGATATAAAGGACTGCAGTATTGCGGAATGTGCCGCTATTGCAGGCATAACTCAGAATCCTTATGCATATAACCCCCTTATTTATCCTGAAAATAATAAAAAGCGCCGCAACTACATTATTAATGAGATGTATGACCAGGGCATGATCACAGCCGAAGAATACAGAAAGGCTCTGGATGATTCCGATAACCTGAAATTCATCGGTTACGTTATGGAAAATGATGATGACGACGAAAGCGACTGGAACTGGTATATGGACAGAGTTTACAGAGATGTTGTCAGAGACCTCCAGCCCGCGCTGAATATCACAAGGGATTATGCCGAAACAATGATCTATAACGGCGGTCTTAACATCTACTGCGCTATGGATGTAAAAACTCAGGAGATCGCTGAGAAAAAGGTACGCGAATGGCAGACACCTACCGATAAGACAATACAATGCGCCTATGAAATGATAGATTTCAATTCCGGCCGCGTACTCGCTACCGTCGGAAGCAGAAACGAAAAGGACGGCCGTCTGCTCTGGGATATGGCTACTCAGTCCAAGCTGCAGCCCGGCTCAACAATCAAGCCGATCTCTTCATATTGTATAGCAATTGACGAAAAAAAGCTCAACTTTTCCGCTATGGTTGCAGATACGCCTGTTTCAGACTGGAGCTATGACGGATATACCAATAGTCCCGGACCTAATAACTGGTATATGTCATATTACGGAGATATGACCGTAACAAGAGCGCTCAATATTTCCTCAAATGCAGCAGCAGTAAGCGCACTTAAAATGATAGGTCTTGATAAGAGCTACAACTTCCTCACTCAAAAGGTAGGCTTCTCTCATCTCGACAAGGAAATGGACAGCCAGAACCTTGCAGGTCTTTCCATAGGCGGCTTCTACGGCGGTGTTACCGTTGAAGAAATGGCTGCCTCATATCAGATCTTCAGTAATGGCGGCTACTATTATGCGCCCTATACCTATTTTTACGTTACCGACCGTGAGGGCAAGGTAATACTCGATAACCGCGATATCGGAAAACCGACTCAGGTAATTTCAACAGAAACATCTACTATTATGAACCGTCTTCTCCATGAGATCGTCAATGCCGGCGGCGAAGCGCTCGGCTTCCGCGCAAAGGTAGAAGGCTGGGATATAATCGGAAAAACAGGTACGACCGACAGCTCATGCGATAACTGGTTCGT
>CACXDV010000048.1 GCA_902766585.1 uncultured Ruminococcus sp. | reverse complement strand
CTCGGTCGGCGCTTCTCAGCCTTCGGCTGAGAGGTGTCCACTGGACACCCGCGCCCTTTCAGGGGAGGCTTTTTTCAGCAAAATGAATTCGTCAACATTCCTGAAAGGTTCAGTGATACTACCAATTGCGTTATGGTTTCTCCTTGTGCTCTTTGAATAGCGAACGAATTAGACAGCCACACCTGTTATACCCCTCAGCTTTGGGTTTGTGAGTGAACTCGACTACCTCCCCTGAAAGGGGAGGTGCCGAGCGAAGCGAGGCGGAGGGGTTTAAAGCAAAGCATGGAGAGGAGAAAAGCAAAATGACCGAATGAAGCAGAAAAACCACCAATTCCACATTGAAGAACTTCTGACTCAAATAAAGCTAATGAAACAAAAAAGCCACTCAATTGAACATTGTACATTGCACATTGTAAATTGAATTGTATGTTGATTATGGGATTATTAGTGAAACAATGAAGGCAACTATCCATGCGACAGTACATTGCCAGATGACAAGCGCAGCAGCCCATTTTGCGCCCAGCTCACGCCTTACCGCCGCAATAGAAGCAACACAGGGAGTATAAAGCAGACTGAATACTAAAAGAGCCGCTGCCGAGCCGGTTGAAAATGCAGTTGTTATGCCTCCTGCATACATTACGGTAAGTGAAGAAACAACGCTTTCCTTTGCGATAAATCCGCTGATAAGCGAAGTGACAACCTTCCAGTCTCCGAGCTTAAGGGGCATGAATACGGGTGCGATAAAGCCGGCGAAAAGAGCGAGTATGCTGTTTTCCGAATTCTCGACCATATTCATATGGATATCAAAGTTCTTTAAAGCCCATATTAATATTGTTGAAATGAAAATAACGGTAAATGCTCTCACAAGAAAATCCTTTGATTTTTCCCAGAGAAGATGACTGACATTTTTTATCCCCGGCAAACGGTAATTCGGCAGCTCCATTACAAAAGGTACTGCTTCTCCGCGGAATAAGGTCTTTTTGTACAGAAACGCCACTGCAATGCCTACAGCAATACCCAGAAGATAAAGCCCGGATATTATCAGCCAGCTGTATTCGGGGAAAAAGGCATTTACAAAGAATGAATAAATCGGCAGCTTAGCCGAACAGCTCATAAACGGTGTAAGCAGTATGGTCATTTTTCTGTCACGCTCACTCGGAAGTGTTCTTGTTGACATTACTGCTGGAACGGTACAGCCAAAGCCTATAAGCAAGGGAACTATGCTTCTTCCCGAAAGACCTGTTTTTCTGAGGAGCTTGTCCATGAAAAATGCCACTCTCGCCATATATCCGCTGTCCTCAAGCATGGACAGGAACAGGAACAGTATCACGATTATCGGCAAAAAGGTTATGACACCGCCGATACCGGCAAATATTCCGTCCGTAACAAGTCCTATAAGCGCCGGATTGACAGACGCTCCCTCCATACGGGCTCTTACAGCAACAGTAATGGTATCTATCATGCCCTCCATAAGCTTTTGTAGATTGCCGCCTATCACGTCAAAGGTCATCCAGAAGGTGAACAGCATTATAAGTATAAACATCGGTATTGCCGAATATTTTCCGGTAAGCACGCGGTCGATTTTAAGACTGCGTATTTTTTCACGGCTCTCGACCGGCTTTGTTACCGTAAGGCTGCAAACCCTGCGTATGAAGGAAAATCTCATATCCGCGATAGCAGCCGACCTGTCAAGACCTCTTTCCTTTTCCATCTGCCGTATGATAAATTCCATCATATCGGTTTCGTCCTTTGAAAGACCGAGCTTTTCTTTGATAAGCTCATCGCCCTCCACAAGCTTGGAAGCTGCGAATCTTACAGGTATATCCGCCTTTACAGCCTTATCCTCGATCAGATGTATTATTGCATGAAGACAGCGGTGAACACTGCCTTCTTCACCGTCTGCACTGCAAAAATCCTGTCTCGCGGGATTTTCTCTGTAGTGCGCGATATGCACCGCGTGCTTTACAAGCTCGTCAACACCCTGATTCTTTGCCGCAGATATCGGAACAACAGGTACGCCGAGCATCGATTCAAGAGTATTAATATCCACAGAGCCGCCGTTTGAGGTCAGCTCGTCCATTATATTCAGCGCAACGACCATAGGTATATTCATTTCAAGAAGCTGCATTGTAAGATAGAGATTGCGCTCAATATTTGTTGCATCAACTATATTGATTATTGCATGGGGCTTTTCCTGCATTACGAAATTACGCGAGACTATTTCTTCATTGGTATAGGGTGACATAGAATATATTCCGGGAAGGTCGGTTATGCAGGTCTTAGGATAGCCCCTTATCACACCGTCCTTGCGGTCTACCGTAACACCCGGAAAATTTCCGACGTGCTGTCTTGAGCCTGTAAGCTGGTTAAAGAGGGTTGTTTTGCCGCAGTTCTGATTTCCGACAAGGGCATAGGTGAGTACCGTATCATCGGGGAGAGGATCACCGCTGCCCTTGAGATGAAACCTTCCTTCCTCTCCGAGACCGGGGTGATGTGCTGTCCGTTTTTTCTTTCCGGCGCGGTTGATTTTTTTCTTTTGTTCATCGGCAGAGATTTTTTCTATCTCAATTTTTTCCGCATCCGCAAGTCTCAGAGTAAGTTCATAGCCGTGAAGCGAAAGCTGCATAGGGTCCCCCATCGGGGCAAGCTTAACTGTAGTGACCTCTACTCCGGGGATTATGCCCATGTCAAGAAAATGCTGACGCAGGCTGCCCTCTCCGCCGACAGAACGTATTACCGCGGATTCTCCTTTTTTCAGTTCCTTCAGTGTTTCCATTCCTATTCCTCTGTTTCATACATTTAATTATCAATATTTTGATTATAACACATTTTTACAAGTTTTTCAAAGTTGTTTTTAAACACAATTATCATTATAATTATATTATAGTATCGTCGGTCTGTATGAAAAAAGGACTGCCGTTTCCGGAAGTCCTGAATTTCATACAAAAGCCTCTGTAAGAGTTTTGCCGCTGATATTTACGGTCATCAGCCTGTTTCTTTTGCTTTTGAGAAAGCTGTAGGTAAGCATATAGCCCTTATTAAGATGATAATGCTCAAGATATTCCGCAAGCTGCTGCTCTCCCTTTTCGTGATAAGCCTCTCCGCGCCATATTTTAAGTTCTATGACAAAGCGTTCACCGAGATAATCAATAACAATGTCCATTCGTTCATTGTTTCTCGTTCTGCTTTCTACATAATAGTTTCCTGTTCCGTTGATTATAGGTCTTATGAACAGAAGGAAGCGTCTTCGTCCTTCCTCCTCGCTGAATGAATCCGCTTTGCCCTCATAGATATCATCAAAAGCAGTTATATAATGCTCAAGCAGTCTGTCCATATTCAGATGTCCGTTTTCAAT
>CACXDV010000047.1 GCA_902766585.1 uncultured Ruminococcus sp. | reverse complement strand
TGCTGCAAGCCGAAAATGACATCAGCAGTGCCGCGGCAATTATAAATGCTGTCTTTTTCATCTGATCATTCCCTTATTACAAGCAAGCCGCCGAAATACATCGGCGGCTGTATGTACGGAGAAATTCCGGGCTTTATCGCTTACTGATTTCTGCCGCAGCATTTTTTATATTTCTTTCCGCTTCCGCAGGGGCAGGGATCGTTTCTTCCGATCTTCTTAACGCCTCTTACGGTTTTGTTGATCGATGATGAGGTAGAATCCATATTGGTAGAGGTAGGCTTTGCGACCTGTTCTCTTTCCATGAATTTTCCGGCTGCCTTGCGGATATCCTCATCTGAAGGCTCCTCTTTTTCAGCAGCAGTCTCCTCAGTTTTCTCAGCCTCCGCAGCCTCTGCAGCTTCCTCAACTGCTTCGACCGGATCCTGACGCTGGAGTTCGGGAGCTGCTCCTATCTCGATAACCTGTATCTCTGATTCATTTTCAAGGATCTTGGGATCAACCTCAGGATTATTTTTGAGAGCTGCAATAGCGGCTGCTCTTGCTCTGCCTGTAGCGACACGCTGCTGCATCATCTGACGCATTCTCTCCTGCTCCTCAAGACGCTGAGCGACCTTTCTCGGAACGACCATCATCATCTTAACTGTATCCTCGCGGATAGCCCTGATCATGTCATCGAACATATCAAAGCCCTCGATCCTGTATTCAACAACAGGATCATGCTGACCGTAGGAACGCAGACGTATGCCGCGCTTGAGCTCGTCCATTGCGTCGATATGATCCATCCAGTAGTTATCCACGTTTTTAAGCAGATATACTCTTTCAAGCTCACGCATGGTTTCCTCGGGAAGCTTTGCTTCATTTTCCTCATAACGCTTTGTAGCTATTTCTGTAAGCTCGTTTATAAGGTATTCCTTTTCCAACTTCTCAAGCTCATCATCTGTATATACCAGTGTCTCCTTGTCGTCCTCTTCAAGGATCCAGCCCTTAAGAGCCTCCTTGAGTCCCTCAAGGTTCCAGTGATCCTTATCCTCATGGGGGAGGTATTCGTTGACTATGGACTCCATAGATTCGCCTACCATTTTGATAATGGTATCTCTGAGGTTTTCGCCGTCAAGCACCTGATCTCTCTGAGAGTAGATTATCTCACGCTGACGGTTCATAACGTCGTCATATTCAAGTACGCTCTTACGGATACTGAAGTTCCTGCCCTCTACCTTGGACTGAGCGCTTTCTATTACGTTGGACAAAAGCTTGCTCTCAAGCGGTTCGTCATCTTCACCGGGCATCCTGTCCATTATAGATTTTATTCTGTCTCCCGCGAACAGACGGAGTATATCATCCTCTGCTGACAGATAGAAACGGCTTGCGCCCGGATCTCCCTGACGGCCGGAACGTCCTCTGAGCTGGTTGTCTATACGTCTTGATTCATGGCGTGTTGTGCCCATGATGAACAGACCGCCTGCCTCGCGCACTTTTTCAGCCTCGACATCTATTTCTGCCTTAAACTGAGTGAGAAGCTCCCTGTACTTTTCTCTTGCATCAAGTATATCCTGATCGTCTGTTTCAGCATAGCCTGTTGCCTCATTGATAAGCTCCTCGCTGTAATTGAGCTTTCTCATTGCATCCTTTGCAAGAAATTCCTCATTACCGCCGAGCTTGATATCGGTACCACGGCCTGCCATATTGGTAGCTATCGTTACAGCACCGAGCTTACCTGCCTGAGCAACGATTTCCGCTTCTTTTTCATGGAATTTTGCATTGAGGACATTATGCTTTATGCCCTTCTTTTTCAGAAGCTTGCTCAGCTCCTCGGACTTGTCAATGGAAATTGTACCGACAAGCACAGGCTGACCGTTTTTGTTTGCCTCTTCTATATCTCTGATAAGGCAGTCATACTTACCCTTTTCTGTACGGAAGATAACATCGGGGAGGTCAACTCTCTGTATCGGCTTATTTGTGGGTATCTCGATCACATCAAGACGGTAAATTTCGGAAAATTCAGTTTCCTCAGTCATAGCCGTACCTGTCATACCCGAAAGCTTCTTATAAAGACGGAAGAAATTCTGGAAGGTGATAGTAGCAAGCGTCTTGCTTTCTCTTTCTACCTTAACTCCCTCTTTTGCCTCGATAGCCTGATGCAGACCTTCATTATAGCGTCTGCCGTACATAAGACGGCCGGTAAATTCATCAACGATTATTACCTCGCCCTTTTCATTTACAACATAGTCGATATCGCGGTGCATTACGCCGTGAGCCTTGATAGCCTGATTAACATGATGCTGTATGGTAATGTTATCGGGATCGGTGAAGTTTTCTATATCGAAGAATTTCTCCGCCTTCTTTACGCCCACAGGAGTAAGGGTAGCGGTCTTTGCCTTTTCGTCAACGATATAGTCTATACCCTGCTCGATATATTCATCATCATTATCCTCTTTTGCATCGGTCTCAGCGATCTTTTTGCACTTCATTGTTTTTGCAAGCTCATCAGCGCGGTTATAAAGATCGGTGGATTTATCGCCCTGACCTGAAATGATAAGAGGAGTTCTCGCTTCATCTATAAGTATCGAATCGACCTCATCGACGATAGCGAAGGCATGACCTCTCTGTACTTTATTTTCCTTATATACTACCATGTTGTCACGCAGATAGTCGAATCCGAGTTCATTATTGGTAGCGTAGGTGATATCTGAATTATAGGCGATCTTTCTGTCCTCGTTGGAGGTATCATGCTGGAGTATGCCTACAGTAAGACCGAGGAAGCGGTAAAGCTTGCCCATCCACTCCGCGTCACGCTTTGCAAGATATTCGTTTACGGTAACGACATGAACGCCGTCGCCTGCAAGCGCATTAAGATAAGCGGGAAGGGTAGCCACGAGGGTTTTACCTTCACCTGTTTTCATTTCGCTGATCCTGCCCCTGTGGAGAATGATACCGCCGATGACCTGTACGCGGAAATGCTTCATTCCAAGTACACGCCATGAAGCCTCACGGCATACGGCAAATGCCTCCGGAAGAATGGAATCAAGTATCTCATCCTTCTTCTTCTCGGTCATATTCTCTTTATCGGCGAACATTTCCTTAAAGCGTTTTGTTTCGCCTCTCAGTTCATCATCTGTAAATTTCTGATATTTTTCCTCAAGCTCGAATACCTTATCGACCATCGGCTTGATTTTCTTTAATTCTCTTCGGCTGTTGCTGCCGTTGAACCATGCTTTTAAACCCATTGGTTTTCACCTCATAATCGTAGAATTATTCCTTTTGCGCTGTGCATTTTAATATTATACCATAAAATATGCCTGAATTTCAATATTATTTGAAAAAACTCCCTTAAAATCAGCTGTCAGCAAGATTATCTCCTGCCGGAAGTATATTCAGTTCAGGCTGTTTGTCATTAAGAGCTGATTTAAGAGCGCCGACGATCTCGACAACATATGAAGCGTTGTCAGCGGAGGACGGAGCGTCCTTGTATATATCTATTATTGCCCCGCCGTCACCCTTATATATATCTCCGAAGGTATATTCCTTATCAGAAGCATATTTAACAGCGATGATCACAACATCATTCTGCTCAAAATAGTTACTGTCAAGAGTTCCGACAGCCTGATTGAAGTCAAGACCTCCGTCTGTCTGGTCGAGAGAAAGTGCAGTCTTGTTTTTTTCGTAGAAATCATGCATTTCGGAGGGATTACGGATATAGAATATCTTCGGTTCCCCAAGCTCCTCAGAGCCTTGTCTCATCTGCTCGTCGGAAACATCAATTGTTATCCTCAGAGGATCTATATATTCTCTCGGAGCTATTTCTCCGTCGGGAAGACTTTCCTCACTCTGCTCCGTTTTTGAATGCTCGGAGCTTTCCCCGGAGCTGCTGCTCTCTTCAGTATTAATGTTTTCTTCGGCTTTGCTGCTTTCCTCTGTGCTTTCTTCTTCACTTTCCTCCTCGCTGCTTTCAGGTGCGGAGGAAGAAGCTGCTTCGGATGCTGCCGGAGCCTGTGATACTGTTGAAGCATCTCCTGTCGGCTGGGGTGAGATCTCTACCGGACCGCCGACACAGCCGCAAAGAAGCATAAGCACAGCAGAACACAGCACTGCTGTTAATGTTTTCCTTTTCATATCAGATATCCTCCACATTTACCTGCCAAGCGGAACAAAAACATTTTCCTTGATGCTTTTCAGCAGTCTGCCCTCAGTGATCTTGCTGCTTCCGCATTTCAGGCAGCCTTTGACCTTGACATACTTTTCGGTAAAGGCAATGCTGCTGTTGGAAAGTCTTGCTGTGGCTTTTCCGCGTTCTTTTTCGATTTCGGGAGCTGTCATTGTGATAATTGACTCGACCTGCTCATTGAGATTATCCTTTTCCATTCCGTCAACTATTTTTTTAGCGATAACGATTTTGGAAATGTATTTGTCGATATCCATTCCCGTTGCCTCAAGCCTGCCGCAGCCTGCACATTTTGATACTGTCATTATCTCGTTATCGACACCAAAGTTCTTTCTCATAAATTCAAGATCGATCTCAGTGCCTCTCTGATGCATTGCGGATATCTGAGCAGACATTGCGATAAGCGCCGAAAGAGTCTGACCTGTCCAGAAGCCCTTTTCAATATCGCTTATCTGAGATGAATCGAGCCTATAATCAGCGAATCTTCCCCTTTTGTCAAATTCCCTTCCAAACATGGTGCAGTCGCCGTCATTTTTCCATTTTTCCAGACATTCGCCGACAACATCAGAATATTTTTTTTGTCCTATATCGGCAAGAAGCTTCTGTATAGCCCCAAGTACCATTGAATAATAATCCACTTTTTATGACCTCCGTTCCAAAGCGTATAGATGTACATACTAATTATAAACGAAACAGATTAAATATACAATGGTTTTAAATAAATTTCAAAAAAAGTTTCTGTCAACATTGACAAAACAAGGCGGATAAATTATACTTTAATATGAGGCAGAATCCCGCAAAACAGTATTCCGCCAAAAAATGCAGACAGGACGGTGTATAATATCGGTACACCGGCTTTTATATATATAACAATAAAAGAAAAAGGACGGCGCAGGAAATGACAGTAGTAGATATCAGAAATATTTTTTCACAGCGAAATATAGAGCTTTTTGACGTAGGCTCATCCTACATTTATTATTCAGAGGAAAAGAATGAGGAGGGACACAATAACCTCTTTATACTTGAGTATAACCGTTCCACGCGCAGGGAGCGCCTTGTTACAAATTATTCTCTTGAGGATCCCACCTTTGTACAGCATCTTTTTGCGTTTGAGAATACGCTGGTACTCATACTTGAAAACGGTGGCAGCAGTATGTGGCTCATAGAGATAGACAAGAATACGGGAATGGAACTGAACCGCCGTAAAATAGTATGCACAGGCTCATTCAGAAGCTGTATGCCCTTTGACAGCAAGCATATTATAATATACATGGGACCGGATGAAGCAAATTCGGAGCTTTTCAAGCAGTACAGCGAAATAACCGGCTGTGAATGTTTCTGTTACCTTTATGACCTTGAGACAAATGTAAAGCATTTTATAAAAAATCCCCTTATTGCAAAGCTCGGTATATCAAATCTTAAGCTGATGAACGTACAGGGAGAAAAATATCTTGTGCTTCTTGATCCGTTTGCCGATGAGGAAATAAAGAAGGGCTATTATGACGAACAACGCTGGATAAATGCCGATATCAGAGACAATATATGGCTGTGCAGGCTTGATGTGCTTGAACGCGAGCTTGAGGCGGGAGTTGAATCCATTACAAAAAAATGCATAGCAAGCGCGGATATCAAGGCTCTTGCGAGATATATGGGCATAGACGGGGACAAATTATTCTTCCGCGCAAAGGAATTCCGCACAGGCATAGAAAAAATATGCAGCTATGATGTTTTCACAAATTCAATAAATAT
>CACXDV010000046.1 GCA_902766585.1 uncultured Ruminococcus sp. | reverse complement strand
TTTTGCTGTTTTATTTCTATAGCACAAAGCAATTTTCAAATAGAAATAATTTAAGCAACATCAGAAATGCAAAAGAAACAGCTTAACTTATAACTGAACTTGAAATAATGTAGAAGTTTTTTCGCGCAACAGAAATAAAGGTACTACTGAACTAAAGCGCGAAACGACAGCGGGGGCACCCCGCGTGCGGTTGACTTTTTATGTTATGTTGTGGTATAATCAGTGATATAATTAAGTCAAAGAGGAGATCGACAAAAATGCTTGACGTAAAATTTCTGATCAATAATAAAGAAGCTGTAAAGGAAAACATGAAAAAGAAATTCCAGGACAGCAAACTGCACCTTGTAGATGAGGCAGCCGACCTTTATGCGCGTATTATGGAAGCAAAGCATATCTCTGAGGATATCCGCGCTCAGAGAAATAAGCTTTCCGCTCAGGTCGCACAGCTTAACCGCGAGGGTAAAAAGGAAGAGGCTGAGGCTATACGCAATCAGGTAAAAAGCAATGCCGCTGTAATGAAGGAAAAAGAGGCTCTTATGGATGAACTTTCCGTAGAGCTTGACAAGATAATGAAAAGCATCCCCCAGATGATTGATCCGTCAGTCCCGATCGGTCCTGATGATACTCATAATGTGGAGGTTGCCCGCTTCGGTGAACCTGTTGTTCCCGACTATGAGATACCCTATCATGCAGAGATAATGACTTCACTCAACGGTCTTGATAAAGACTCCGCCGGCAGAGTTGCAGGCGCTGCCTTCTACTATCTCATGGGCGATATCGCAAGACTGCATGAGGCTGTACTTGCATATGCAAGAGATTTTATGATAGACCACGGCTTCACATACTGTATTCCTCCGTTTATGATCCACAGAGAGATCGTTGACGGCGTAATGAGCTTTGATGAAATGAATGCTATGATGTATAAGATCGAGGGCGAGGACCTTTATCTTATCGGTACCTCAGAACACAGCATGATCGGTAAATATGTGAATCAGATCATTGACGAGTCTTCTCTGCCCCTTACACTTACATCATATTCTCCCTGCTTCCGCAAGGAGGTAGGCTCACACGGTCTGGAGGAAAGAGGAGTTTACAGGATCCACCAGTTTGAAAAACAGGAAATGATCGTTATTTGCAAGCCTGAGGAAAGCATGGATTGGTATGAAAAAATGTGGAGACTTTCAGTTGAGCTGTTCCGCAATATGGAAATTCCTGTTCGCCAGCTTGAATGCTGTTCCGGCGATCTTGCAGACCTCAAAGTGAAATCATGTGACATAGAGGCATGGAGTCCCCGTCAGAAGAAGTATTTCGAGGTATGCAGCTGTTCAAATCTCGGTGATGCTCAGGCTCGACGCCTTAAAATACGCACCAAGGGCGAAAACGGAACATATCTTGTTCATACACTTAATAATACCGTTGTCGCTCCCCCGAGAATGCTTATCGCTCTGCTTGAGAATCATTATCAGGCAGACGGCTCTGTAAATGTTCCCGCAGTTCTCCGTCCCTACATGGGCGGCAAGGAAAAGCTCGTTCCCGTTAAAAAATAATCAGACCATAAATAACAGCCGCTGTCATGCCTCAAAAGGTTTGCAGAGGCTGTTTTATTTTGTCCGGTACGGTTTTAATGCAGGATCTGTTTCCCGCCTTTTGCTTTTATCTGTGTTGAATTTCAAAGTCCTTTATGGTATCATTGATATAGAATGAAAGAGAGGAGGATGATCCGATGGGAATTTATCTTAATCCCGGAAATGCCGGATTTGCAGAAGTAGTAAACAGCAACTATCAGGATAAGACCGGGATGATCGGTTTAATAAACGAAAGAATCGATACTCCGGATAAGCTGATATGTATAAGCCGTCCTCGCCGTTTCGGTAAATCCTATGCTGCAAAAATGCTGTGCGCGTATTATGACCATACCTGTGATTCTCATTGCCTTTTTGATGATAAAGAAATTGCTGAAACAGAATGTTATGAAAAACTTATCAATAGCTTTAATGTCATTTATTTAGATATTACCGGTTTTATTTCCGATACCATGAGAAGAGACGGCAGTATAAAATAAGTGAATATTCAGGAGATGTGCTTCTTGTCGGTATAAACTATGATATCGAAAGCAAAGAACATTCATGTAAAATAGAAAAGATAAAAAAACAAGACAATATATAAACAGGAGGATATTATAAAATGGAAATGATAAAGAGTTTTTCAGTAGACCATACCCGCATAATTCCGGGTATCTTCACAAGCAGAACAGATAATTTAGGAAGCTATTCGGTAACGACCTATGATATCAGGCTCAAAAGACCAAACAGGGAGCCTGTTATTGATGTGGCGGCAATGCATTCGCTTGAGCATATTATTGCGACCTATCTTCGTAATGACGCTGAATGGAAGGACGAGGTGATATACTGGGGACCTATGGGCTGTCTTACAGGATTTTATCTCATACTCAAGGGAAACCGTACTCCCCGTGAGCTTTACGGACTTATCCTGAAAGCATTCAGATATGTGGACAGTGTTCAGGAGGTACCCGGCACCTCTCCCGAAAACTGCGGATACTACCGTATGCATAATCTTGAAATGGCAAAATGGTATGCAAACGAATTTGCAGCATATCTTGAAGCCAATTCAGATAACAGCGCTATCTTTGAATATCCTGCAGCAGAAAGACTTATAACCGATAACGGTCAGCATTTCTTTGATTCATAATTTAAGGCTTTTTCATTATTAAAAAATAAACGGGCTGGTGCATTGAGCAGTGCATCAACCCGTTTTTGCGTAATAGCCTCACGCATTTATATGATTTGTTTTTTCGCTCGTAAACAGACGGCATGAAAACAAAAAGGAAAGGAAATAAAACGGCAGTACCATTAGCGGCGTCAGTCTGTAAATAAGAGAATTATTTTTTGAGAAAAATTCCTGAAAGCCCTTAATAAAGCTTTCCATGGAACCAAAGACCGACAGATCACCAAACAGACCGTATACTATGGCGGCAAACAGAATAGCCTCCAAAAATATCATTCTGTAGCTATTGCCGTTTTTTGTTCCGAAGCGAACTATGAACGGTGTCTCTAACGTGCGGAAAAAAAGCTGGATAAACAGTAATATCATAAGGATATCTATATTTATGGATATATCCATTCCCTTTATTGCGCCCGATATCAAAATGACGATCAGCATAAGAAGCGCCCTCAGTCCGCTGAAAAGAATATTGAAAAGGTATTTTGAGCCTGTCTGAAGGTAAGCTCCCCCCGGCACAGATAAAATGAACGATCTGTAGATGTTTTTTTCGTCAGCCTCAAATATTCCCTGTTCATACATTCCCGCAACTAATAACGTCAGGATATCGCACCAGCCGAGTACAAGGTTCAGCTCCCAGTTTTCTAAATCGGGAGTAGTAAAAACCGGTATCAGAGGGAATAAAGTACCGATCAGCAGTAATGGGATCACCCATCTGAGCTGCTTTGTATGAGTCATAATTTCTTTATAAAGCATACCGGTCATTATGACTCCCTCCTTTTCATCAGCCTTACAGATAAGAAATAACTGAGTACAGTGGCTATGACAGCAAATATCAGAGCAAACGGAAATAAATAATTCAGTATCCCTCTGTATTCGGTGCGGAAAAAGTCAAATATATCAAAATCAGCGCTTTCAGAAAGCTTGTCAAGTCTGGTAAAGGTAACAATACCCCATACCAGATACAAAACGCTTATGACCGCGGTTTTTATCATCAATATCGTTTGACGCTTTATGAAAGCAAAATATGTAATAATATCAATAAACGATAATCCCATAAACAAAAGATATATGGAAGCAATTATTGAAAGTATATGTAGAGTAAGCGGTGATCCGTCTGCAATACAGAGAAAAACATTATACAGCACCGATATAACAAATACCGAGGACATTATTATAAACTGGAACAAAAGCTTTGCGGCTATGAAGCTTTCTTCCTTGACGGCTGTTGTACGGAAAAAGCACATAAAACCACTGTCCTTCTCCTTGTAAATAGTCTGATTCTCAGTAAAAGAAATTATTAGCGCCATACACGGGATATATCGGAGAATGTACATATTTCTTTCAAGAGAGAGACGCATCTCTTCATTTTTTGCCAGATTCCCGCAGCCCGCGCTTATCCGTATCATCAGGAATATAGAAGCGACTATCAGACAGTAGATCATAACAGTCAGATAATACTTACGCGAAAGTACCCAATCCTTATAAATAAGCTGCTTCATCATTTCCACTCCTTCCTTTCACGGCGGACATAAAAGAGCATTATTTCCTCAAGAGTGGTATTATCTATTGTCAGTCCGCTGTATTTCTTTGCGGCTTTTTCCTTGCTGCTTACCATTACCTCCGCGCCGAAATCAGTAAGCCTTGCGCTGATAAAATCCTCACGGTCGATATCCTTATACTGAGCCTTCGTACATTTTATCACGCCATGATTTTCTACTGTTTCGTCCCTGTTTTCGCTGAGAAGTATCCTGCCCTTATCTATGAAGGTGACTCTGTCTGCTATTTTTTCTATATCAGTAGTGATATGGGACGATAATAGTATACTGTTGCTTTCGTCCTGCAAAAATTCAAGAAAAATATCGAGTATCTCATTTCTTACAACAGGATCAAGTCCGGTAGTAGCCTCATCCATTATAAGAAGCCTTGCACCGTGTGACAGGGAAACGGCGATCTGCAGCTTCATCTTCATACCCTTTGAAAATTCCCCGAAGCGCTTTTTCCTCGGCAGCGCAAAGCGGTCAAGATAATTATTGAAGGTATTTTTGTCCCAATCAGGAAAAATGCCCGAAAGTATCACCGACAACTGATTTGCATTAAGCATCTCATGGAACGGCAGCTCATCAAATACCGCGGATATCTTCGACTTGATCTCTTTTTCATGCTCGGTATTGTCCAGACCGAACATCCTGATACTGCCGCTGTCCTTTTTTATAAGATTCAGCAAAAGACGTATGGTAGTCGTTTTTCCGGCGCCGTTCTGACCTATAAAGCCCATTATCGAGCCCTTCGGTACATTAAAGCTGATATTATCCAGCATAAAGCCGTCATATTTTTTTGTAAGATCCTTTATTTCAATAGCATTGGTAAAATCGTTCATACTCATTCTCCTTCATACAGCATTGTAAGCAGATCCTTCAGCTCGTCGATACCGACTGCATACTGCTTTGCTTTTTCTGCCGCACAGCTCAGAGCCGCCTCTATCTGCCGCAGTCCTTCCTCGCGCATAAGCTCCTGATCCTGTGCCTTTACAAAACTGCCCTTTCCGGTGAAGGATTCTATAAAGCCCTCTCGTTCAAGCTCTTCATAGGCGCGTTTTGTTGTTATTATGCTTATACGCAGCTGCTGAGCAAGATTTCTCATCGAAGGCAAAGCGTCCCCTGCCTTGAGTGTCCCGCTCATTATCATTTCCTTTATCTGGGAAGTGATCTGTTCATAGATCGGTTTTCCTGAGGAATTACTTATTATTATGTCCATATGGTCCTCCATAATTGTATATATATACTATATACATTATATACAAGCGTATATATATTGTCAAGCCCTTTTTACAGGCTTACAAAATATTTTTTCGATCATACAAAGCAATTTCAGATACGTCAGATAAAAAAATACGCCATATCTCCTCAGCCGTCTGTCAAACTGTGGAAATATGGCGCTTTGCCTTGTCTGATATGAATACTGTTACAGCACAATATAATAGGGACAGATATTTTCATAATGTCCGTCCTTCATTCTGAATCCGCCCGGAATAACTCCGAGCTGTTTAAAACCAAGTCTTTCATAAAGATGTCTTGCATGAATATTTGTTTCTACCACGGCATTGAACTGCAATATACCGAAACCATTCTCCTTTGCCCTTTGCATACAGTCCTTGACGAGCGCTTCACCGATATGCTTTCCGCGGAATGAAGAGGCTACCGCATAGCTTGCATTGCATATATGCCCGCATCTGCCGACATTGTTCGGATGAAGGATATACAGTCCCGATACCCTCTCATTTTCATCAACGGCAACCCCGCAATAGCTTTGTGAGGAAAAGAAGGCTTCACCTGTACCGTTATCCAATAATTCCTCCTGAGGAAAGGCAATTCCCTCCTCAACGATCTCATTCCATATAGTTATCATTTGTTCAATATCTTCCGGTCTGTATTTTCTTATTATCATTTTATCCTCCCGCAAAGCTTTTTAAGATCATTTCATTATAAATATAACATACAGCCAAGCTCTGTTCAATACACAATTTAACGTACATTTTTTCAAGGGATTTACAATTCAGTCCGGCTATGATATGATATTAAGCATAAAGCGAAAAACGATTTGATACCATAACAGATATAAAAATATGAATGTATGGAGGGGCAAAATGAAGGATAAGATACTGTCTGCGCTTGAAAACGGCGGGGAATATGTATCGGGAGAGGAACTGAGCAAAAATCTCGGTGTGTCCCGTACAGCTGTATGGAAAAATATAAAGGCTCTCAGGGATGAAGGATATATTATTTCATCCTCAACGAAAAGAGGATATCGTCTTGAGGGAGTGCCTGATATACTGAATAAGCAGTTGATCTGCGGCGGGCTGGATGTTTCTTCTGCCGGAACCGATATGCTGATACTTAAAACCGTAGATTCGACAAATGACGAGGCAAAGCGAATGGCAGCGAATGGAGCTCCCTCCGGACTAATAATTGCCGCTGAAAATCAGACAGGGGGAAAGGGCAGGCTCGGCAGGTCGTGGTGCTCAGACAGCGGCGGATTGTATTTTACTCTTTTGCTCAGACCGGAGCTTCCGCCGGCGGATATAGCGGGCATTACACTGTCGGCAGGATATGCCGTCTGTCTTGCAATAAGGGAATATACCGGACTGGACGCTTTAATAAAGTGGCCTAATGATGTGATAATCGGAAACAGGAAGGTTTGCGGAATACTTACGGAAATGGCTGCACAAAGTGACAGGATAGATTATGTTGTTATAGGCATAGGCATCAATGTCAATCACAGCGAATTTCCCGGTGAAATAAAGAACAAGGCTACCTCACTCTTTATCGAAACGGGCGAAAGGATCGACAGGAATAAGCTTTTCAGGCTTGTTATCGAAAAGCTGGATAAGGTACTTGGTTCATTTTTATTCAGTCTTTCGGCAGAGGATATGGAGGGCTTTAAGGATCTTTGCGCTACAATGGGAAGGCGTGTAACTCTTGAAAGATCAGGGGTGACTATCAGCGGAGAGGCTGTGGATATCACCTCTTCCGGCGAATTAGTTATAAAGGATGACAATGGAAAAGAGTATAATATAAATTCCGGAGAGGTATCGGTTCAAGGAATATATTAAAATAAACCGATGCCGCAGCTTTTGTGTTACGGCATCGGTTGATATTCTTTGCGGAAAACATACTCTCTGTTCACGAAGACCATTTATATTATCAGCGAACGAAGTAAAGATCTTTCTTTCATTTGCAAAGCACAGAAGCTTTGCATAGTGTAGAAATTTGATAATACGGGTAGGTCGATGTAAAAATTATTATAATAAAGTTTGTTTTACGGAAAGGGGTTTTATTTATGAAGGCAAGGCTTTCTCATCAGCGCTATAACACTAATACGTCTAAAATTATATGTTTTGATTATATTGACGAATTTAATGAGGATGTTTTGTACCTCAGCAAAAACGGAAAGTACTTTCTTCATAGAAAAAGAGTCGTTGATGATAAGAAAGAAGACACAATTATTCCGTTTTCGAAAAATGATGCACAGATATTTATAAATGAGTGCGCGGAGAGGGAAGAACAATGGAAACGTGAGTATTATGAACAAGTGAATAAATAGTTTGTTCTTTCAGGCAGTCTTATGATTGCCTGTTTTTTTGAGCTTATTATATTATACTGTTTCTTACAAAGAAATAGCTTAACCCATAACTGAACTTGAAATACTACTGAATTATCTTCGTGCAACAGAAGCAGAA
>CACXDV010000045.1 GCA_902766585.1 uncultured Ruminococcus sp. | reverse complement strand
CCGGCAAGAGCAATTACGGGAAAATGCCATAAGCCCCAGATCAATCCTCCGATAATAGCTCCGTAAAGACGGCCGAAGCGGTTTCTGAGCATGGGATAAAGCATACCCCGCCAGCCGGCTTCCTCACCGATAGAAAAAAGCATATTCAGCCAAGGCGCATAAAGAAGGCTGGAAATGATATTTACGATAAGATAGGTCTTATAAGTCATTCCCTGAGCTTCAAGCTGAGATAAAGCATCCTCCTGTCCGGTGGAAACATTGAGATATTCACCGGAGAGGTCAAACGCGGTGGGAAAAATCAGAAAATATAGAGCAGCGCCCGCAAGAGTCAAGAGGAAGGGAGCAAACCAGGCAGTCAAAAGAAATCTGATCTTACCCTTGAGCTTCGGCTTCCAGCCCATTTCTTTTATAGGTGCGCGTGAAGCTAATACGCCGACGATAGGGGCAAACATTGTTACGGCTAAAACGGCGCGAAAGCCCATTATGCTTGAATTATTATATAGAATTACGGCTATAGCCTGCATCAGCCAGCCAAGCCCGAAGGTGACGCTCAGGAAAATGATCAATTGCTTTTTATTGTAGGTCATAGGATCCCTCCTTTTCTGTAATGCGGTATTTCAGCGAATGGAGCTTATGACTCAGGAGGAGGACTCACTCATTCTCCTCATCCTCTTCCTCGGATAATTCCGGCAGATCTAATCCCATTGAATCAATTCTGTTGATTATTTCATCATTATCATATTTTTCACGGATGATACTGAGTATTCTTATATCCGCCTCCGACGGCTCAAGTTCTTCAAAGCTGTCAAGGTACATATTCATTATATCGGTTTCATCCTCAAATGCCTTTATGCCGATAGTGGGACCTTCTGATACAAGGTATAACATAATTTCTCCGACAGGAGTAAGCTGTTCCTGAGTAAGACCATTTTCAAGGAGAGTATGTACATCAGCCTTATTAAATACCTCGATAGAGCTGTAGCCGGGGTAAACATCATTATGTATGCCTTCATTAAGAAGCCATTCCTTTATTTCATCCGTTTCAGGCTCAAGCGCGGAAACTGCGTGTATCCTGCCCCATTGATGAGTCTTTTTAGCCAGCTCAAAGATGAGGTCATTCCCGTTTTCAAGACCTCTTACAGCCCATATTACAAATAACGTAAATTCATCCGAAAGTCCGAGCCGAAGTATAGCCTTTGTCAGAGCCTCGTTATAGTCACAGAATAATTCAAGCACCATAAGTCCGAGCTTTACGGATTCGCGGTTACTGCTTCCTACGGTAAGGTCAATACCGTAGCTGTAGATAGAATTTGCATCAAGCTTGTCCCTGTTTTCGAGGATATAATTCTGTATTTCGTCAATGATCGTCAGAGTGCGGATATTATGTGTTTCAAAGAATTCGTCTGTTTTTTTAGCAGCCTCATTGACCTTTTTTTCTCCCGCAATATCTATTATCTTCTCCAGCTCAGAGGGATCCTCAGACTGCGGTTCACTGTGATAGAGCAATATGCCGTCCATCGCGCCGTCTGCAAAGGTCATGCCCTCATCTGTTGTAAAGGTATTCGGAAGCGAAAATCCGGGCGGAAGCTCGTCATCCTCTATATTCTGTCTTATAAGGTCAAGGAGAGATATTTCAAGTTCCTCTTTGGGATTCAGCTTTGTTTCAAAGGCATTGAAGTCGGGTATGTCAAAGCTGTATTCTCTGTTAAGAAGCTCATTATGTATGGAATTGCCGTTGCGCTTATCAAATTTATCGGCAATATCCTTCGCCCTGTTATAAAAGAGATCCTTAAGCTCGGAAACCTTATAAAGATTATCCTCATTATAAATATCCTCATTCCTGTAGGGAAGCTTCAGGCGAATTTCCTCAATACCCGCATTTTCAATATTTTTCATCAGGAAATATGCGGCGCGGTTAAAGTTGAACATCTCGTGACCGTTATTGTTATTTACGGTATAGGGGAGGCATTTTTTCAGTATATTAAAGCCGAACTTTGGATCGGAATATGCAAGAGCAGCAAGACAGATGCTTTTTGAAGAAATAAGCGAGCCGTCATTTCCGAAATCGCGCAGGATAAGGCGGATAGCCTTCTTTGCATATTTGTCAGCTTCGGCAAGATCTCCGTTGAGGAAATAGTGCTCGGAAAAATCAGTATAGGTGATATGGGGAATCTCGCTGCAGCTCAGTACTCCGTCAAAGATAGGCTTTGCTTTCTTAAGAGCTTTTTCCGTATCCTTCTCAACCTTGAGGATATAGGATATCTCCATATCCGTTTCACAAGCCTTGCAGTCGCTCATTGCATCTCTTTTGGTAAGGAGGAATTTTTTATAAGCCTCCTGAATGGTCATTCCGTTAAATGTAGGGTTTTCATTTTCAACATAGATATCATCGAGCATGAGTTCTATGATCTTATGATAATAGCTTCTTGGGTTATAATTGAAGCGCTTGCAGAAATCCCAGTATTGCTCAAACATTTTTTCGATTTGTTCAAGCGGGAGCTGCCAGAAGTTATTCAGGTTTCCTACTGCCCATTTATAAGCCCACATAAGGTCATGGTTATATTCGTCCCAAAGCTCCGGATGCTTTTCAAAAAAAGCTGTATATTCAGGGAAGAGCAGAATACCGTTATAATCATTTCCATGGAAGGTGTTTTCCTCCATGAAAACATAATAAAGCTTCAAAGCACTTTCTGCGTCCTGTTTTTCGATAGCCTTATCAAGTTCTGCGCGGATAGCCTTTTCCCTTGCCTCACCGTAATCCATTTCCGAAAAGGAAAATTCCAATGCATAACCCTCAGATTTTGTCATATAATTCACTCCGTTTCATTTT
>CACXDV010000044.1 GCA_902766585.1 uncultured Ruminococcus sp. | reverse complement strand
GCACCGATACCTGCACCTGCCAGCGGGGACCACCATGTGCTGTGGAATATATGGTAGCCGCGTGCAATATCATAAACGCTGATACCTGCCGCAAGTATTCCCAGCGCAGCGGTAAACTGATCGGGAATGATCTGATATTTGATATCAGCCACTGCGATCAGCATACAGTCGAACAGTATAAGGGCAAGTACAGCAAAATATATATCATAGCCCTTATTGAACTGTAATCTGCAAAGCGCCAGGCAGACTGCCATTACCACGGAAACAAAAATTCCCGATGGCATAAGCTTTATTCTTTTACCTGAAAGCAGCTCTTCTGAAGGGGTTTCATTATAATCGCACAACCAGGTTGCAGGTATGCGATTTATAATGAAATATCCCAACACAGTCAGAGCGATTCCAAGTGGTATACATGATATAGTCCAGATAAGTCCTGCAGGTGTAACTAAATAACTAAACGGCTGCATTCATTTTCTCTCCGTTAAACCATTTTACTTGGAGGAAGCTGTGCTTGAAGATGCACCTGAACCTACTGATACGTCAGACATATTTGCATTTTTATTCTTTGACATATCAAAGAAGTAAAGTGAGATTTCAAGGTTGGTCACATAAAGCTTGTCTGCACCGTTGACGGACTGCTGAGAACCCTCAACAGCACCTGATTCGGTTGTGGCAACTGCTTTCTGCTTTTCTTCCTCTACAGCCATCTTGCTGATATAGTAGGAACCTTCTGATTCACTCTCAAAATACTTAAGTGTTTCGATGAGCTTCTTTTCGGTAGAAGTAAATGTAAACTTGATAGATGTTACATAAAGGGGGTCACCTGTTGCAGATACACGACCTTTTGAATCAGCCCTGCCCTCTGTTACAACGAGTGTAGTAAGATCGTAATCCAGGTTCTTAAGCATATCTCTTACGTCATCAATTGTTTTTGAGCCGTTGATTGTGAGCTTTTCGTTCATTTCCTCACAGTATGCTCTCATCTGGTTGATAGACTCCTGAACCTCAGCAGCGCGCTCAAGATAATCCTTATACATATTTATCTGAGAGGTAGCGGATTCATGATCCTTATTATACTTATCTATCTTTCCGGAGAAAGGCATCTGAACTGCAAAGAGGAATATTATACAAACCAGAAGTATGCCGGCAAGTGCATACACAAATTTTGGTATTGTAAAGGATTGTTTTTTATTGTCCATTATAGTTTACCTCCGTCCTTCTGTCAGTTAGCCTTAGAGGCTTCACTGCTTGCCGAGCTTGCTTCGGAAGACTCGGATTTCTTTTTGTCATCTGCTGCTGTCTTATCATCTTTTTTGTCTTTGCCTTCAGCGGCAGCGTCAGCAGCAGCAATAGTCTCTTCTGTAACACTTAAGGAAATAGTTGCACGGAGAAGCTGAACAGGATTCGTTCCGCCCTTCTTCTTATCAACAACGGTATTGAGCTGAGTAGCATCGTTTACTTTGAAATAGCCCTCCTCGTTTACCTCGTTCTTGAATTTTGTATAGTCGTCGATATTATCGAGATCAACTACAGTATTAATAGTGTTTTTCGTATTGTCTGCATTGAATTCTGTACAGCTCTTTGTCTTTTCAACTATCTGAGCAAAGAACTCAGTGACAATATCAGCAGATTTAAGATTGGTGTTAGGCAGCATTTCAAGATTCTTTTCCATATTTTCCTGCTGCTTTGTCCAGAATTCCTCATCTGTTATAAGCTGCTTTGCGGGAGTATATCTCGGGTCAACGAGCTGGGAATTATCGCTGTTTTCACGCATAGCGAGAGCACCCCACCAGCCGAGAACTGCAACGATCCATATACCTGCTGCAACGCCTACACCTATGGTGATCAATTTACCAAGCTTTGAGGAGCCTTCCTTTGACATAGCTGAAAGGATATTTGTTTCACCCATGAGAAGGTTAGCTTCTGCGGGAGGCATGGTAAGCACACCATTAAGTGTGATAAATGATGTAGTATCGAAGCCCTTTTCAGCAGCTGAAGGAGCAGCCTGCGGGGGCTGAGATCCGCCTGTATACAGACGTGTGATATTTTCCATTTCTGCTGTAAGTCCCATCTTACGGCAGTAGTTAGCGATATTAGGAAGCTTGGCAAGAGCATCGACGAGAACGATCTGGTCGATATCAAGACGCTTTGTAGAAATAACCATTCGGAGATTTCTGAGTATTTCACCAGCAGCGTTATCGAGCATGCTCATTGTCTGCTTCTGAATTGAGGGAGATTCGCACTTCGCACAAACGCCAAGACCTTCCTGACGGATAAAGTCAATAGCGCCCATCTTACTCATACCGAACTCAAGAGAGAACAGCTCAGCGATATCCTCAAGTACGCTTGAGAAGGACTGCTGGAATACCGGAGCACCGTTATGCAATACAACAAGTCTTGTTGCAGCGAAGTCCATACTGATAACAGCGATAGCCTTTGTAGAGGAGTTTACATCTGCCTTACAGGTATAGAGCATACCGGCGATAGGCGAAACGACCTTTACCAGGCGGATACCTGCATTTTCAAAGGCAGCTCTCAGGTCTGTGAGCAAGCCTGTGTTCATTGCGAACAATGATGCTGATATTTCTTCGTTCTTGCTTGCCTTACCGTACTGCTGACCATATTCAAAATTCAGGATAGTATACTTTTCAACTTCCTGATGAAGTACGTTTTCAGCCTCAACACGAGCGAAGGTGGGGAGGAGCTTTTCCTTTGCGGGAGCATGCTTATACTCCTTTGTGATAAGAACGTCTTCGTCCTCGATACATATAAATACATCGCCGAGCTCAAGACTTACACTTTCTGCGCAGCGATTGACAAAGGCTGCAAGCTCTTCAGCCTTTTCAAACGGATGCTCCTTCAGAGAATCATTGAGCTCAAATATCTGAGGAACATTAAACACTGTAGGTACATTTGACCTTTTGTTCTTTACGGCAAAACCGCCTTCGGGCTTATCATACTCAGCGGGAGTAAGGATAAGCAATCCACGGGTGATCTGCAGTACTGTAGCTGCTGTTTTCATAAATACACCACACTCTTAAAAAATTTTTTCTCTGACTGTCGGATAACCCCTTAAAGACGAAATATAAACCCATCGGTCAGGACAAATTCGGACCGTGGGTTATTTGTAAAACCGCCCTAAGTTACAATATCCTTTTTGTTATTTTATCACAAAAAAACTTAAAATACAATGGCTTTTTTATAAAATTAAGTATTTTATGCATATTGATTGATTTTATATACCTATTTTTGTCATATTATACTATTTGATGAAAATTTAATTCTTATTGCAAATATTTTATAAAATTATATCTAAAATGATATCACCCGTAGTGCGACAAAAAATCGCGTCCTGCCTGAAAGGAGGACGCGAAATTGTCTGCGGTTCAAAGAGACAAGCCTGAAACCTTTGAAAATTCCTCAACGGACATTTTCGCCTGTTCGGATGCCTGAACAATTGTTATCAAGCCTTTTTTAACCAAATCAGAAAGGGTAGATATGATTCCTTCTGCTCTGCCCTTTGCTTCGCCTTCTGCTCTGCCTTCTGCTCTGCCCTTTGCTTCGCCTTCCTGTAAAATTCTATCATAAAGCTCGCACATTTTGACTCCTCCTTTATTATCTGTCAAAGAATTATATTCGTTTCGGAATCTTTCATCTCCGGAGAAAACACTTATCATATCAATGACCTCAGTGGGATATTCCAAAAGCTTATCCGTCGGATGATACTGAGTTCCGTTATTCAGGGCACTGAAAAATTCTGCGATAGCCCTGAAATCCGATTCAAACATTTCGATCTGCTCCGTTGTCATATCCTTTATTGAATAAAAATTCATTCTGTAATTATTTACAAAAGGCTTCAGCGCCTCCGGTACATTAATACATGACAGCAGATCTTTTCCGTATTTCCAATCAGCCTTACCGAAATATATCACAAGAGTAATAACAGGATAACAATTGCTTATTTTATTTGCTGTTCTCAGCGTATACTGGCTTCGGTATACGGCACTGTCATAATTCATTATTCTCATTGGCATCAGTTCGTCCGGCATTACCTGATTTTCAATGCCAATAAACGCAATATTTATATTTGCGTTTCTCCAGAATTTTGAAACATCTCTCTCCTGTGCCCGAAGCTTGCCGTCCGCCTTATACTGTGATTCGTTATCAGCGGGCGTAAGATCTTTTTCATCTATTATCTTTTCTCCGTTAAACAGCAGACAATTAACGATATCGGCAAATACAGAATTATGCGACTCCAGCGTTTTGGTTGTCAGATCCTTCTCAGCCAACGGCACCACCTCCCGGCAACTCCTTACATTAATTATATATGTAAATTACAGAAAATTCAATACCCTTGCCTTGAAAAAATAAAAAGCAGCAGACAAAAAGTCCGCTGCTCATATCAGTTTGCATAATTAAGATCGTTAAAGGTATCAGAGCCGTCAG
>CACXDV010000043.1 GCA_902766585.1 uncultured Ruminococcus sp. | reverse complement strand
CGTCACTGATTTGCGTAGCTGCAGCGGAAAGCTCCACAGCATTAAGCGCTTTGCGGACATCTCCGCCGCAGGAATAAGCTATATGAGCCGCAGCATCCTCCGAAACGATAATTTCGATACCTGTTTCCGAGGAAAGAATGTCAAAGGCTCTCTTTACAGCAATAAGAACATCATCCTTTTCAACGGGCTTGAACTCAAAGACGGTTGAACGGCTGAGTATTGCGCCATAGACATAGAAGTAAGGGTTTTCGGTGGTTGAAGCTATAAGTGTGATTTTACCGTTCTCTATATATTCCAGAAGTGTCTGCTGTTGTTTTTTATTGAAATACTGTATCTCGTCAAGATACAGCAGGATACCGTTTATGCCGTCAAAGCCGTTCAGCTCTTCAAAAATAGCTTTTATATCTGCTGTTGAAGCTGTTGTGCCGTTCAGTTTCCTCAGACTGCGGTTTGTTTTTCTGGCAATATATGAAGCAAGGGTAGTTTTTCCCACCCCTGAGGGACCGTAAAAAACCATATTCGGTATATTACCCGATTCAATTATATTACGAAGAGGTCTGCCCTCATCAAGAAGATGATGCTGTCCGACTATTTCATCTATTTTCTGCGGTCTGAGGCGGTCTGCGAGAGGTATATCCAACTTTATCACTCCATCCGTTTTAGGTAATTTACAGTATACCAAACTCAAACCCAAAAATCAAGCACAGTCCCTGTGCTCTGTATTTCGCGCTTTAGTTTAGTAGTTGTTCTGCTTCTGTTGCGCGAAGATGCTTCTACAATATTTCAAGTTCAGTTATGGGTTAAGCTTATTCTTTTGCGATTTTGTTGTTGCTAAAATTATTTTTAACCCCTCCGGCTTTTGCTATTTAACCCCTCCGTCTTTTGCTCACTAACGTGAGCAAAAGCCACCTCCCCTTTCAGGGGAGTGGTGGAGGGGTTTAATAGGCGAGCGCATAAAGGCGGAGGTGTTTATGATGCAGGATTACAATTCAATTGCACATTGTACATTGCACATAAAAAAAGACTGTTGTACATTAAATTACTTTGTGTACAACAGTCTTTTTTGATAACTCATTTAAGCGAATGAATCAGGATTACCATAATTGTACATTGCACATTGCACATTGTACATTGATCATTGATCATTCGGCGTTAGCTTCTTCAATGACCTTCTGGGCTACGTTCTGGGGAGCCTCTTCATAGCGCTCAAATCTGAAGGTGAAATAACCTCTGCCCTGAGTTGCCTGACGGATGAAGGTAGAGAAATCACTCATTTCAGCCTGGGGAGCCTCTGCCTCAATTTCCTGCATATTATCCTCAGCGGGATTCATGCCGAGAACACGGCCTCTGCGCTTTGTTATTTCGCCCATAATATCGCCCATGTTATCGTTCGGAACAACTGCTTTAAGTGTTCCTACAGGCTCCAGAAGAACGGGAGAAGCCTTCGGCATACCGTCCTTATATGCAAGTGATGCGGCAGTCTTAAAGGACATTTCGGAGGAATCTACAGGGTGATATGAACCGTCAACAAGCGTAGCTTTAAGTCCTACAACAGGATATCCGGCAAGCGATCCCTTTGAAATGCTGTCGCGCAGACCTTTTTCTACAGCCGGGAAGAAGCCCTTCGGAACTGCACCGCCGACAACTCTCTCTTCAAATACCATGCTGTCGCTGTCACAGGGTGAGAACTCGATCCATACGTCACCGAACTGTCCGTGACCGCCGGTCTGTTTCTTATATCTGCCCTGAACCTTGACGCTCTTGCGGATAGTTTCTCTGTAAGCAACCTTCGGCTTTGAAAGAACAACATCTACGCCGAATTTTGACTTGAGCTTGGAAACAACAACATCAAGATGCTGTTCGCCCATACCGCTTATTATCATCTGATGAGTCTCATTATTTGTTTCAAATTTAATAGTGGGATCTTCCTCACTGAGCTTGCCGACACCCTGAGCTACCTTATCCTCTTCGCCCTTATTCTTCGGGGAAATAGCCATTGAAAGCGACGGCTCGGGATATTCAACTCCGTCAAGAGTTACCTTTCTTACAGGAGCGCAAAGTGTATCGCCGGTATTTGCAGAACTGAGCTTTGCAACTGCGCCGATATCACCTGCTGCGATATAGGGAGCATCTTCAAGCTTTTTGCCCTTGGCGATCATTACTTTTGAAATTTTTTCGGCAGAACCTGTTCTCATATTTATAAGCTGAGTATCAGGACCTATTTTGCCGGAGATCACTTTGAAGTATGAAAGCTTGCCTACAAACGGGTCTGCAATAGTTTTAAATACAACAGCCGCAGCAGCAGCTTCTTCATTTACACTAAGCTCGACCGGCTCGCCGTCAAGGTCAACACCGATCTCTCCTGCTTTATCGGCAGCGCTCGGTGCAAGCCATGCAAGACCGTTGAGAAGCTGTTCAACGCCATAGGTAAGGAGAGCGTCACCGCAGAATACGGGACAGATGCTTCCGTTCTTTACGCCCTTGCTTACGCCTACGATTATTTCTTCGGGAGTAAATTCTTCGCCTGAGAAATACTTTTCAAACATTTCATCGCTTGTTTCTGCAACAGCCTCACAGATAGCTGTACGCAGACCTTCAAGTCTGTCGCCCATATCGGGAAGAGGAACAACATTTATCTTGCCGTCGATATATTTGTATGCCTTATATTCAAGAAGGTTTACATAGCAGTCTGCCTGTCCGTCTACTATATAGGGAACAACTACAGGGCAAACAGAAGGTCCGAAGGAGGATTTAAGACTTTCAAATACGCGGTAGAAGCGTGCGCTTTCATCGCAAAGTCCGTTTACAAAGAATACCTTCGTAAGACCGCGCTTATCAGCAGCTTTAACAGCCTTTTCGGTGCCGACAGCTACTCCGCTTTTGCCGGATACGGTAATAAGAAGTGTGTCCGCAGCTCTTGCAGCTTCGCACAGACCGCCCTCAAAATCAAAAAGACCGGGCGCATCAAGAAGATTGATCTTCTTACTCTTCCATTCCATCGGAGCAACACAGGTCTGAACCGATGTTTTTCTTTTTATTTCCTCTGCGTCAAAGTCGCATACGGTATTTCCGTCGCTTACCTTACCGAGTCTGTCCGAGCCTCCGCACAGATAAAGCATTGCCTCTGCAAGGGATGTTTTACCCGATCCGCTGTGGCCTGCGATAGCAATATTCAGGATATTCTTTGCATTATACTGTTTCATTGATCAATGATCCTCCTTTGTAATTATATTATAAAACTTGTTTACAGTGACCTGTTTTTTTAATCACTATACCCAATTATAAACCATATGTTCTATAATTACAATAGGAAATTTAGATATTTTTTATTAATTCAAATATTTTTCCTTCAAAAATGCTTTATCCGGTTTATTTTAAACTCCGCTTTATATCCGGAATAGTAAAACAAAATAAAAATAATTATTGATTATTTATACAAATTGATGTAATTACGGTATTTATACAAATTGTATATAAAATCTGAGCTTTAAAAATGGGAAAATTGTTTTTTGAATCAGTATCTGTTTTGCAATGCGGAAAACGTGAATTTATCATTGACTTTGTTTAAAAGAATAAAGAAAAAAGAATAGTGAATAACGAATAATACGGAAACGCCGTGAAGAGCATTTTTGTAATTATCCATTATTCACTATTCTTCATTCAGCCCCTGATCTCTGAGGGGTATATCCGCGCCGGGAGGGGCTCGAACCCCCGACCTACTGGTTCGTAGCCAGT
>CACXDV010000042.1 GCA_902766585.1 uncultured Ruminococcus sp. | reverse complement strand
TACCGTTATGCCCCGCCTGGAACACCAGAAATCAAAAATACTTGTAATACTCGATATAATGAAAAGAACAGTCGGAGAGGAAAATGCACTGTCCACCAATGAGCTTATTGATATGCTCAGAAGGGAATATGATATTCCATGCGACAGACGTACCCTTTCAGATGATATCAAGCTTCTCCAGCAATATATAAATGAAAATGATGAATACCTTTTCACCGTAAACTCTGTCCGCGTCAAAAAGGAAAACAGATACTATTCCCTGCCGAAGCGTGAAACAGCTGAGTTTTCAAATGATGACCTGATATCACTTATAACCGCCGTAAATAATCTTCCTCTTACTGATGATATAGATGATGATGTCAAGGAACAGCTTCTTCATAAGCTCATTATTTCGGGACACCCGGACGAACAGGAAAGGCTCAGGGAGTATTCCCTTGAAAAGCCCTATGTCTTTGATACGGTTGCAGCGAAGATACTTATTGACTGGATAAAAACTCTTACCTTTATCAAGGACAGAACTATTTCAGACCTTATCGGCACAATAACCCGTCTTGCCGACAGTGACGACATAACAGCCATTTCTGAAGACGATAAGCCGGAGCCTCAGTCTGAAAAGAAAAATTCCGTAAACCTGAATATATACCAGTTTGACGATATGTTCCGCGCAATATCCGAAAAGAAAAAGCTCACCTTCAAATATTTTTCTCCCGATGAAAACAGAAATAAGATATATCATCACGACGGTGCAGAATACTGTACGGAGCCTATTGACCTTATCCCGAATGACGGTCACTACTATCTGATCTGTTATGATCCGAAGGAGGGCGAAACAAATCACGAAAGCAAGACACGCACCTTCCGTATCGACCGCATGGACACCATAAAGAAAACCGATGAGGATATCTCAGAGGATGCCCGCGAATTCGGTAAAAAATTAAGAGCTGTCAACAGCCGTACCTTCCGTATGTTCAGCGGTCCCGTTACTGAAATAACCCTTGAATTCGGCAATAAATTCATTTCCGCAATATTTGATGCCTTCGGTGACAATGTTAAGATAAAGAGGATAAACGACGAGCTTTGCAGTCTTACTGCCGAGGTACAGCTCAGTCCTCCGTTCTATGCATGGCTTTTCACCTTCGGCGACCAGATAAAAATTATAGGTCCGCAGGAGGTAATTGATGAATACAAGGAAAAATGCCACAACATGATAAATACCTACACCCCCTCTGAAGAACCCGAAGAAGAAGAATAACAAAAACGTCTCCCTTATCCTGAATGTAAGGGAGACGTTTTTTATACAAATCGGTTCTGATTTTTGTCATATTCATAGCCGACCGAGGAAAGCTTTTCGATTATCTCCTCCGGCTCGACACATTCGCTTCTGCAAAGCTCCTCAAGCGATGAATAAGTGTCACGAAGCTTTGTATTGATATAGGAAAAAAGAATTATAGGATCATTCGGCATCAGGGTTCACCTCCTGTTTATTCTGAAACATACTCTTAATAGCCTCGATCTGTTCTGTAAGCTTATCGGATACCTCACCGAAATTTGAATGTGAGCCGTCCTCATTCCAAGCGCAGAGCATTGGCAGTGAGGCATTATCCATGCCCCTTTCGATAGTAAAGAAGCAATATTTTTCAAAGCCCGTATTTGCAGAAGTATCTAAATCAAAAATACATATTGCTCTGATACAGAGAGGCTCCCTTTCCGGCGCGGGATAATCAATTACAAGTATATAATCTCCCTTTTCAGCTTCATCATCAAGACTTATGAAGCGTATGCCGTAATCCTCCTTAGAATATGGCATTGTGCCTCCGTCATTTTCTATGATATCCTTCATCACATCATAGACAAATTCCCCCGCGCTTTTTATCATCACATAAATGAAATTTATCTTATGCTCATAAAAATTCTTAGGTAGAACAATATGCTCTAAAAGATAGCGATTATCATATAATTTGCTGTCCATTTCTGCCTCCCGTAAAAAATATGCTTTTCACAGTCACCGACTCAGCCCTTCCCTCATATTATAGTAAAAAACATAAAGCGGTGATTTTTTTGCTGGTTACTGTCAATATTGAAAAAAATCAGGACAAGGGCATCTCCGCCTTCTTCAAAGGGAACGAATACATCAAGGAATATTACATCACTCCGGAGCTTACGGTCTTGGATCTGCGCTGTATATGCAACAGAAAAAAGCCATATCCGAAGGAGCTGTCCCGTATGTGCGCCGGTCTGACAGATACAGTCCTGTGCAGCAGCAAAATTCAGCTTCCGCGGGAGCTTGACCGCTTCTGCGACAACACCCTCAATATCAGAATGATGGAAAATACGATACTTCATCTTCTGAATACTCTTCCGCCGAAAAGTCTTTCGATAGGGCTTTATGACCCGCACGGTAACTGCCGCGGACTGTGTGAAAAGCTTCTTCCTCTCTGCAGCAGTATAACTGCAGCAACGGAAATGAAGCATTTTTATTCAGCGCTCGGTGCGCTGCCGATAGTTGATAAACTGAGTGAGCTTTATCCGTGTGATATTCTCATTCACAGAGATGCGATAGCCTCCGAACTGCCGCATGAAAGGAATACCCTTGTTTTCAGCGCATACCCTCCGGATATCCGTACAGACGAAAACACAATTTTTTCATACCGTACACCCGCTCCAAAGGAGCTGCTTTCCCTCATACCCAAGGGTACGGACAGACAGTACTTTCTCTGCGGACTGTATTCTCTCTGTAAAAAAACTGAGCTTGGCGATACGCTTCCCGAAATATGCATGACTTCACACGGCGCAGTATCAATTGAATACCTCAGAAGCCGTTTGCTTGCTTCCCGTGATATCGAGGGCAGCCTTTAGCATAAATTCCGCAAGAAGCTGATCCTCTCCGCAGGAAATGACACCCTCTCCCTCTGCAAGTCCCTTCGGGCATACTGCAATATCGGCAGAGCGCAGCATAGGGATATCAAATTCACTGTCTCCCGCGGCAATAATCTTATCCGCGCCGAGTCTTTCCCTTATGCGTCTGAGTGCAAGTCCCTTATCAAGCCCCTTCGGAACGGCATAGACCTTTGTACCGTTTGTAAATATATCCAAAAGCTCACTGTCAAGCTCATTTTTAAGCCTTTGGGCAGTCTGCTCCGGCGTATTGCTTTTTGTAAAGACGAAAAGTCCGCGGATATAGCGTATCTCAAAAAACACCTCGCTGTCCTTTTCCATAAGCCTTATAGCGCGGTTTATTTCGCTGTCGCTTTTTTCGATAATTCTGCGGGACTGTTCATACCATTCCCTGTTTTCCTCACCGTTTTCGATAAGCACTCCGCCGTTGCATACCAAAGCCGTATCGAACCCGCCGATACCGAGGTCTATCCTCTCATACTGCTCACGGGTACGGGTAGTTATAGGAATTATCCTTACCCTCTCTGAAAGCTCACGGAGCATTTCATATGTTCTGTCGGTTATAAAGGATATCTCTCTGCCCTGATATATTTCCGCACAGCGTTTTTGTTCTCCGATATCATGCTTATACGAATATATCAGAGTATTATCCAGATCGGTCGTTAGTATAGTCATAAAACCCCCGATGATCAATGTACAATGTACAATGTGCAATGTTCAATGTACAATGTACAATGTGCAATGTGCAATGTGCAATGTACAATTAAATTGTAATTCTGCTTCATT
>CACXDV010000041.1 GCA_902766585.1 uncultured Ruminococcus sp. | reverse complement strand
GAACAGGGACCGCAGGGACCTTCTCCATGCTCCCAGAAGTTATCCTCCTTGCCAAGTCTTACGATATGGTCCGCAGATACACCGACTTCCTTTGTCCAGATATCAAATGCTTCATCATCATTTTCATAAATAGAAACATATATCTTGTCAACGGGAAGTTCAAGAACCTCTGTGCAGAATTCCCATGCCCATTTTGTAGCCTCATGCTTAAAATAATCACCAAAGGAGAAATTTCCGAGCATTTCAAAGAATGTGCCGTGTCTTGCAGTGATACCTACTCTTTCAATATCGGGAGTACGGATACATTTCTGGCAAGTGGTTACTCTTTATCGCGGAGGCGTTACCTCGCCTGTAAAATACTTCTTCATCGGTGCCATACCTGAATTGATAAGAAGAAGGCTCTTATCATCTCTCGGGATAAGCGGGAAGCTCGGGAGTCTGAGATGTCCCTTTGATTCAAAGAAGGAAAGATATTTTTCCCTCAGCTCGTTAAGACCTGTCCATTCCATTTTTGTCACCTTTTCCTTTAATTTGATTTTTTCCTGTATCAGAACAGAAAAATAACGGAGCTTTCCGTATGGGACGAAAGGCTCCGTGTTACCACCCAAATTGCATATACTGACGTATATACCACTCTTCTGACTTTAACGCAGTCATACGCTGTGTTTTCACAGCAGCTCCGAGTCAGCCCGAACGAACCGAAACAGGGATATCACACCATTGCTCCCCTCTCTTTGGAAACGGTCAGCGTTCTTTTTCTCATCATAGCCGTCAATATTCAACTCGTACTTCTTTATTATATCTCATTTCAGCCGCTTGTCAAGAGGGATTTAATAAAAAACCTCGATTCACGCTCACATATCCTGATTATTTGAGGAATTGAGGACATTACGGATATTCTGCATCCTGCTGTCAAGAGAGGCGCTCATATCGGCGCAGTCCGTAAGCTCCTTTGAAAGCTTTTCAAGAAGCTCCGGCTGGATATTCTTTTTATATCTCATTTTATGCTCAAGACTTGCCCAGAAATCCATCGCTATTGTACGAAGCTGAACCTCGACCTTTACCATTTTCTTCTCATTCTCAAGGAAAATCGGAACTCTGACTATCAGATGAAGACTTCTGTATCCTGAGGGCTTGGGATTCTTTATATAATCCTTTCTGTCGATAAGCTCAATATCATCCTGACTCAGAAGGCAGTCTGCAAGCCTGTAAATATCGTCAACAAAAGAACATACAACTCTTACTCCGGCGATATCACTTATATTTTCTTCTATTGATTCAAGTGTGCGGGGAAGATTTTTCTTTATAAGCTTTTTAAGAATACTGTTATGGTCCTTGATACGCGAATGAATAGATTCTATGGGATTACCGTCATATTTTAATGAGAACTGCTCATTCAGCACCTTGAACTTTGTCTCTATCTCCATTATAGCGCAGGAATAATCCGCAAAAAATTTCTCGACCGGCAGAAGCTGCTCGTCAAGCATATCTATAAAGCTTTCCTCAGTAAAATTGTCAAGCTTTATCCTCTGTGTAAAATCAGCTATCTCTCTGACTACATCATCCGGTGTGCGAGCGGGTATGATTTCTTTGTTTTCCATTACTTTCAACTCCTTTTTTGTTCCGCTTGTTACTATGATACACTTTCAGCGCCGCTGTTGTCAACACCTGAACGGGTTTATATTATACATAATATTGTACTCTCAGCTTTTGAGATCAATTGCATCTCCGCATGAGGCTTTTCTTGCCGCCTTAAACAATTCACCCTGTTTTTTGGTAATGACGGCCTCCCTGTTTTCATCAGAAGTACAAAGACTGAGCTTTATCATTCCCTTTTCCGTGATCGGGTGACGCAGTATCCTTGCACCTTTGATACAAGGCTTTTCACGGACAAATGCCATATATGAAAATTTTTCGTCCTCATATGGCACATCTCCGCCTTTAAGGTATTTATGAAGCTTTGAACGCTGTACTCTTGCGGTAAAATGACACCAGTCATCTCCTGAAAGCCGGCATTCTCCCATATGCGGACATGGTGCAGCTATATATGCTCCTCTGGAAATAAGCCTTCTGCGCGCATCTTTCAGAACCTCAAAGCCCGCCATAGTACCCGGTTCTATAAGCAGCAATACCTTTTCGGTTTTATCCCACAGCTTATCAATAACCCTGTTCCTGTTTTCCTCCGACAACTCATTCAGCATATATGATTCCATAATAAGATCTGCGCTTTGAGAAAGGTCTGTTCCCGTGATATCTCCCGATATCCATTTTACAGAAGAATAAACTTTTGTCAATTCTTCTCCAAGCTCCCGCATATTTCTTTCTCTTTCAATACATAATACTTCTCTTGTATTTTCAAAATAAGAACATATCGCTATTGCCGCCGCGCCTGTTCCCGAACCGATATCTATCGCGCTGTCAATTTCCGAAAGCTCCGGAAAGGCTTTAAGCGTATATTTCAGCGCATCAGATATTGCCGCATAGGTAGCCGGCATCCTCACAACAGAATATACTGCCGCTTCCTCTTTTGTAACAGCAAGCCTCTTTCCTTTTCCGCTATCATTTTTATATCTTTCCGTAAGCAAAAAGGAAACCGCCTTAAGCTTTTCCTGTTTCCATTGCAATGCAATTTTTTCCGCTTTTTTCTTAACATCTGACGGTAATTCCATTATGACCAATCCTTCCGTAATTCATACCTCTATTATATATCATACGAATAAAACATACAACAGCTTTAATATACTTTACAGGGTGAATTATATGGATATTATAAGCAGCGTCAATCACTTTATAAACGGGATAGTCTGGGGACCATTTATGCTTTGCGTTATGCTTGGCGTGGGACTTCTGTATAGTTTTAAGCTTCGCTTTTTTCAGATAAGAGGCTTTAAAAAATGGTGGAGGGCAACTATTATATCTGCAGTCAAAGCAGATAATAAAAAATCCCGAAAGGGTATCTCTCCCTTTCAGGCAATGGCTGCGGCTCTTGCCGGCGCTGTAGGAACAGGTAATATCGTCGGTGTCGCCGGAGCAATAACGCTCGGCGGTCCTGGAGCTGTATTCTGGATGTGGATCGCGGCATTATCAGGTATGGCAACTATCTATGCTGAAAACTATCTCGGTGTACTGTTCCGTGAAAAAAATAAAAACGGCTTTTCCGGCGGACCAATGTATTACATAGAAAAAGGTCTTGGTCTTAAAGGACTTGCCGCTGTTTTTGCTGTAATATGCACGGGCGCTGCTCTCGGTATGGGAAATATGACACAGGCAAATTCTGTCGCCGGAAGTCTTAAAAACGGGTTTGGTATACCCTGCATATTCAGTGCGCCTGCAATTGCTTTGCTTACCGCGATCATTATTTTCGGAGGGATAAACCGTATTGCCACTATTACGGAAAAGCTTGTTCCTGTTATGGCAGGATTATATATTGCCGCTTCATTATCCGTTATCATTCTTAACATCAATGTACTCCCCTCTGCAATAGGAAAAATAATTTCATCAGCCTTTGACATAAGAGCCGCAGCAGGAGGAATTATGGGGTGCGGTATGGCTAAGGCTATAAAATTCGGTTTTTCAAGGGGAGTCTTTTCAAATGAAGCAGGTCTCGGAACATCTCCTATCGTCCATGCCGCTTCCGAATCAAATGATCCTCATTCTGCCGGTATGTGGGGAATATTTCAGGTTTTTACTGATACTATAGTTCTATGCACACTAACCGCTCTTTCAATACTTATGACGGGAGCAGATGAAATATCCGGAGATGGCATTGCCGTAAGCGCATACGCTTTTTCAGATACCCTCGGAAATACGGGCAAGCTTTTTCTTTCGGTATCAATTGTATTATTTGCCTTCGCTACCCTCGTTTCTTGGTGCTATTACGGGGAAAGCGCCCTGTCCTATCTTACGGGAGGCAGGTTTATTATTATTTACAGACTTCTATATTCAGCAGCGGCTTTTATCGGATGTATTATGAATGTAGATCTTGTATGGGAAATATCAGATACCCTTAACGGTCTTATGGCTATTCCAAATCTTATCGCTCTTATCATGCTGTCAAGAAATGTACGCCTTTATAAATCGGATAACAGGACAAAACTTCATAGCTAATAAACAATAGGCTGCCGTACATTTTCGTACAGCAGCCTATGCTTTATCAATATACTATTACTTTTATAAGTCTTGTGGAAACATTTCCGTCTTTGTCATTTGCAAAGGAGCGAAGCGTATAAGTACCGCGCTCCCATGGACGATATGCAAATACTCTGTAGGGAGTGTAATTGAGCAGCGTTACCTTATCGCCGCAAGGCTTCTGTGCATCAACACGATATTGATATCCGCCCATTCCGCCTTTTGCATTACCTGTTATGATAATGCTTTCGCCGTATTTAACCTTCAAGGTCTGTACATATGAAAGGTTTTTCAGCGGAGCCATCTCAACATTGAAGCTTATTTCTTTGACCGCAGTGTTTCCGCGGCGATCCTTAACAATAAGCTTAAGCTTGTATGTACCGATTTCATAGGGATGATACTGAACTGATGAGACATTGCTGAAACCTTTCAGAGTAACCTCAAGTCCGCATGGCTTAACAAGGTTATACTTGTATTCATATCCCCCTATACCGCCCTTTGCAGCGGCATTAAGTGTAAGCTCCTCGCCGTAATAAAGCTTATCTGTGCTGACACTCGAATTATTTCTGAGTTTTCCCTCTGCAACATTGAGATCAATTGTTTTTGATGCAATAACACCGGCTGAATCCTTAACATTTACGGTAATCTTATAATTACCAAGCTCATAAGGATGATATTTAAGCTCTGTAAGGGAACTGTATTTTCTTATATTTACGCTTGCTCCCGAAGGCTTAACTGCATTTATCTCATACTGATATGTACCTGTGCCGTATTTGCCGGCCGCCTTTATCAAAACATCCTCACCGTATTCGATCTGCTTTTCTGCTGTGAGTTCAAGCTCAGGCTTTTTATTTACCTTTACGGTAAATTCTTTAACTGTGCTTCTGCCGGAAGAATCCTGAGCATCTGCCTTAAAGGTATATGTACCTTCATCAAGCGGCGTAAACTCTGCCGAAGATGAAGTGCTCTTTATTGAAATATAGCTTCCGTTATCCTTTCTGTAGGAGAAGGAATACTTAAGAGCACCTTCACCTCCTTCAGCCTTACCGTTCAATAATAACTTCGCACCGACAGATACTTCTGTTGAGCTGATAGTTGAATTATTAACTATCTCCTTATCTGTAGGACGAGGAAGTGAATCGGTCACATACCAGCAGTCTTCTACTCCGTTTACATCAATGAGCGCAAGGCTCGCTTCAACTCTTCCTCCCGGAACACAATTTGCGGGATCGGAGCAATAGAACTTTCCGTCCGTGTAATCTGTAAGCAGAATTGCATGAGGATAATCAAAATCATATGCAACAACGCCTTCAGGATGAGCCTTAAGCATTTCTCTCAGCGTATCTGCCGAAGAACCGTAAATGCTTTTGCTCTCAACGTGTATTCCTTCATATGTGTAGGAAAAAGGCATTCCCACACCCTCGATCCAGAAGCTGTATCTGCAGCTTTCCTCTGTTATCGATCTCCAGTCCCTGCCCTTCAGCATCATTGCTCTTCTGAGAAGCATCGTGTTTGATGAAAGTGTGCAGGTATAGGATGTATGCTGTTTTACGAACAATTCATCAGAATTCAGGTCTGCAATACTAACTGCATCTGCATGACTGTTTGACAAGCCGAAAGCACATAACGGTGTTAGTACAGCAGCACTGGCAAGCACTGTAATGGTTTTCGCTTTGTAATTCAATTGTGATACCTCCTTTTTGGTACACACATATATTACAATCTTTTAATAGTTATTGCAAGCAAAATCAAAAAATAAATGTTTTTATTTTAACAATTTCAGTCAAATACATAGTATTTCAGACTCTTTATCGGATATTTTATATAATTTGCGTCTGTATT
>CACXDV010000040.1 GCA_902766585.1 uncultured Ruminococcus sp. | reverse complement strand
ACTCCAGAAGCTTGTTGACGAACTCTCATAACAATGTACAATGTGCAATGTGCAATGTGCAATTGAGTGGTTTTCCTGATTCATTTGTAATTTTGATTTTTAGTGTAGGTCGTGTAAGTCATATATTGACTTGCACGACTTACTTCTTTGATAAAAAAACAAGTCTGTTGTATTACCTGATGATACAACAGACTTATTTTTGTTTAGGTTAGTTTTTAGTTACGCGGAACAGAACTGGAGGTTCATAAGAAGAAGGACGCGAATTGCACATTGTACATTGAAAATTGTACATTATTCAACGAGTTCCGGATCGTAGCTTTCCTTCCACGGCAGACCGAATTTATTAAGAGCATCCATAAAGGGATCGGGATCAAATTCCTCAATATTATGTACGCCGGGTGTATTCCATTTGCCTGTAAGGATCATAGCAGCGCCGATCATTGCAGGAACACCTGTTGTGTAGGAAATAGCCTGTGAACCTACTTCCTTATAACATTCCTGATGATCGCATACATTATAAAGGTAATAATGCTTCTCCTTTCCATCCTTTTTGCCTATGAAAATACAGCCGATATTAGTTTTACCCACTGTTCTCGGACCGAGTGAAGCCGGATCGGGAAGAACAGCCTTGAGGAACTGAAGCGGAACGATCTGCTTTCCTTCAAATTCGATAGGCTCAATTGATGTCATGCCGACATTTTCGAGACATTTGAGGTGTGTGAGATAACTCTGTCCGAATGTCATAAAGAAACGGATACGCTTGATTCCTTTGATGTTGAGAGCGAGAGATTCCAGCTCTTCATGGTGAAGGAGGTACATATCCTTTTCACCTATCTCAGGGAAGTTGTATACGCGCTTGATTTCCATCGGTTCGGTCTCTACCCATTTGCCGTCCTCAATATAGCTGCCCTTTGCAGAAACCTCACGGATATTGATCTCAGGGTTGAAATTGGTTGCGAAGGGATAGCCGTGGTCGCCGGCATTACAGTCAAGGATATCAATGTAGTTTATTTCGTCAAATTCGTGCTTCATGGCATAAGCGCTGAATACACCCGTAACGCCCGGATCAAAGCCGCTGCCGAGAAGAGCAGTAATGCCTGCCTCTTCAAAACGCTCACGGTATGCCCACTGCCAGCTATATTCAAATTTAGCTGTATCAAGAGGCTCATAGTTTGCTGTATCAACATAGTTTGTCTTAGTAGCAAGACAAGCATCCATAATGGTAAGATCCTGATAGGGAAGTGCAAGGTTGACAACAACATCTGGCTTGAAGGAATTGATAAGAGCAATAAGCTCATCAACATTATCCGCATTTACCTGAGCGGTGGATATTTTAGTTTTACCCCCGTCAAGTTTTGCTTTAAGCGCATCGCATTTTGATTTTGTTCTGCTTGCAATGCATATTTCTTCAAATACGTCCGGATTCTGACAGCATTTGTGTATGCAGACGCTTGCAACACCGCCTGCTCCGATAATCAAAGCTTTTCCCATAGTTACATTCCTCCGTTTGAATTATTTTCCGGGATGATATCAGTTAAGGAGTTCGCCCTCCATAAGCTGTTTGGTCACATAGGTCGGAAGAGCAAAGCTTCCGAGATGCAGTCTGGTATTATAGTACTGTGTATCTATTCCTAAAACATTCCATGCGCTTTCGTTCAGGTCATGTGTCGGGTGGAATTTTTTAGAAGCAAAGCCAAAGAGCCAGTGTCCCGAAGGATAGGTCGGGATATGAGCCTGATAGACCTTGCAGATAGGGAAGAATTCCACAAGCTTTTTATGAGCCAGACGCATTGCTTTGGAATAGGTTTTATAGTAGGGGCTTTCATGCTGGTTTACAAGTATACCGTTTTCATTAAGAGCCTTGTAGCAGTTGCCGTAGAATTCCGTAGTGAAAAGTCCCTCACCGGGGCCGATAGGGTCTGTTGAATCGACTATAATAAGGTCATACTGATTTTCGACTCTTCTTACAAAGCGAAGCCCGTCATCAATATGGACATGAACTCTCGGATCATTCAGCCTGCATGATACCGTAGGGAGAAATTCACGGCAGGCATCAACTACCATACTGTCTATTTCCACCATATCAATATTTTCAATTGTCTTGTATCTTGTAAGCTCCTTAACGGTACCTCCGTCACCGGCGCCGATAACAAGGACATTTTTGATCGACGGATTAGTTGCCATCGGAACATGGGTTATCATTTCATGGTATATGAATTCGTCCTTGGTTGTCAGCATGATACGGTCATCGAGAACAAGAACATCACCGAATTCCGGTGTGCTGAATATTTCTATGCGCTGATAGTCCGACTGAGCGGAATATTTCTGTTTGTCACATCTTATCGAGAAACGGACATTTTTGGTCTGTTCCTCTGTATACCACATTTCCATGTAATATCCTTTCCAATGCTAAGAAATCAAAGCATTATATTTATCTTATCTGTTTTCATATCCTCCGCGCCGGTAAGGTTACAGCCCTTGACCTTTGCGTATTTTATATATTCAAGAGCATCCTTGGTTATAAGCTCTCCGGGAGCGAGGATAGGTATTCCCGGAGGATAGCACATAACAAATTCTGCACATACCTTGCCGAGTGTTTCATCAAGGGGAAGCTGTTTTTTTCTGCTGTAGAATGCTTCTTGCGGAGAGCATACCACATGGGGTTCGATATATTCATGGTCGAGCATACCGGCGGGATTCTTAGTATAAAGGCGTTTTATTTCATAAAGCGCGGAGATAAGCCTTTCAACATTGAGTATACGGTCACCGACTGATACAATGGCAAGGATATTACCGATATCACCGAATTCAATCTGAATATCAAAGCGGTCACGGAGAATATCATAGACCTCGATCCCGGCAAGACCGATATCTCTTGTATGTACAGATATCTTCGTAGGATCGAAATCGAAGATATCATCACCGTTGATAAGCTCTCTTGAAAAAGCGTAAAGTCCTCCGAGCTTGTTTATCTCCTGAATACCGTATGAAGCAAGTGAGGTCACACGCTCAAATATCTGTTTTCCGTTAAGCGCAAGATTACGTCTTGCAATATCCACTGAGGAAAGCAGGAGATAAGATGCGCTGGTTGTCTGGGTAAGGTTAATTATCTGTCTTACATAGCCCGGATTCATAGCGGGACCTAAAAGCAGGGCGGAGCTTTGTGTCAGAGAGCCTCCGGTCTTGTGCATACTGACCGCAGCCATATCCGCGCCGACGCTCATTGCAGACAGTGGCATATAATCTCCAAAATAGAAATGTGTTCCGTGAGCCTCGTCTACAAGAACCTTCATTCCTGCCCTATGGGCTATTTTAACAATTTCACGGAGATTCGAGCAAACACCGTAATAGGTGGGATTGTTTACGATAATAGCTTTTGCATCGGGATGTTCTGCAATTGCTTTTTTAATTGAAGCGACAGACATTCCGAGAGGGATACCGAGCTGTTTGTTCACGCCGGGATTCACATATACCGGTACAGCACCGCATACGATAAGTGCATTGATACTGCTGCGGTGTACATTTCTCGGCATGATTATCTTGTCTCCGCGCTTGCAGACGCTCATTACCATAGCCTGAACTGCGCTTGATGTACCGTTTACCATAAAGAAAGCATTTGCGGCGCCGAAGGCATCTGCCATAAGCTCTTCAGCTTCCTTGATAACGCTTACCGGGTGGCAGAGGTTATCAAGCGGTTTCATTGAATTCACATCAACGCTCATGCACTGCTTTCCGAGAAATTCCGTAAGCTGCGGATTACCCTTACCCTGTTTATGACCGGGCACATCAAAGGAAACGATACGATTTTCCCTGTATTCGCTCAGCGCCTCAAGAATCGGCGCACGTTCCTGTTGAAGATTCATTTTTCATTCCTCATTATATACATTGGTTCCGCTGAATATTTCGATCATTTCCCTGCGAAGGCTGTTTGATATCTCAAGACGCTCCTTCGGAGGTATCTCATAAACATCGGTCTTGAAAAGATAATTCTGAAGCTCAAGCTCTTTAATAAGCATCTGAGTATGGAAGATATTTGCCTGATATACATTTATATCGACCGTATCATATCTTTTCAGTGTTTCATCCTTGATATAATCCTGTATTGAGGTGATCTTGTGATCTATAAAAAGCTTTTTGCCGTCTGTATTTCTTGTGAAGCCTCTTACACGGTAATCAATCGTAATGATATCCGAATCGAAGCTGTCTATAAGAAGGTCAAGGGTGTTCAGCGGTGATATAGTACCGCAGGTAGAAACATCAATATCAACACGGAAGGTAGCGATAGCATTGCCCGGATGATATTCGGGATAGGTGTGTACGGTAACATGGCTTTTATCAAGATGAGCGGCAATTGTCTCGCCGGGGCGGTTGATAAAGCTTGCGCCGCAGTTGCAGGACGGATCAATTGCTTCGGGCAGTCCTTTCTCGGAAATGAGAAGGGTAACGCTTGCGCCCTGAGGATCGTAGTCCTGCTTTGAAATATTAAGGACGGACGCGCCGATCATTTCCGTTACCCTGCAAAGGATATTGGTAAGACGCTCAGAATTATACTGCTCGTCAATATAGGCAATATAGTCCTTTTGTTCACGTTCCGTTTTTGCATAGCATACATCATAAATGTTGAAGCTGAGTGTTTTTGTAAGGTTATTGAAGCCGTAAAGCTTTAGTCTTTTATTCAAATCAACATCCCTGCCTTATTTTAAGATATTCTGTTTAATTCTTCTCCTTTTCGGAAAGGGTTTTGAGGATCATATTAGCGCACATATAAACATTTCCGCCGCCGATAGTAATAATCAGGTCACCGGGTTCAGCTTCGCGGGTAACATAATCGGATATTTCCTCAAAGGTTTTGAACCAGACGCAGCCGTCAATTTTTTCTGCGAGATCCTTTGCATAGATATTCCACTGATTTGTTTCTCTTACGGGAAGAATTTCCGAAAGCACACATTTGTCGGCAATGGAAAGCACCTCAGCGAATTCATTAAGGAATTGATAGGTACGGGAGAAGGTATGCGGCTGGAAGACTGCCCAGACACGCTTGTAGCCCATAGCCATTGCAGTAGTAAGAGTAGCTTTCAGCTCAGTGGGATGATGAGCAAAGTCATCGGCAACGGTTATTCCGCATGGCTTACCGAGTATCTCAAACCTTCTGTGAGCGCCGCTGAAGGCTTCAAGTGCCTTTGCCGCGTCATCAGGCTTTACTCCGAGTGTGATAGCGGCAGCGGCGGCTGCAAGAGCATTCATTACATTGAATTTACCCGGAACCTTAAGCTTAACGGAAGTGATTTTTTCTCCGTTTTTAAGAATATCAAAGCTGTCGAATACCTCCTGCTTATCATCAGACAGAACAGCGCGGAAATCATTGTTTTCGCCAAAGCCGAAGGTAATGACCTTCTTTCCTTTTTTGTCCATATCCTTTACGCACTGCATGGTATTCTCATCATCACCGTTGACAACAAGAGTATCTGAGGTCTGGTCGGCAAATTTTGTAAAGGATTCCTTGATTCTGTCAAGTGTTTTGAAGTAATCGAGGTGATCTTCATCAACATTGAGAATGACTGTGAGTGCAGGATAGATATGCAGGAAGGTGTCAACATATTCACAAGCCTCACAGACAATAATATCTGATTTTCCCACACGGCTGTTTCCGCCGATAAAGGGGAGCTTTGCGCCGATAACCGCTGTGGGATCAAATTCTGACATTGTAAGTATCTGAGTTATCATGGAAGTGGTCGTAGTTTTTCCATGCGTACCGCAAACAGCAACCGACTGCTTATACTTTTCCACAACTGCACCGAGCATTATACAGCGCTCAATGGTTTTTATCCCGTGTTCTTCTGCGCTTACAAGCTCAGGATTATCCTTTTTGACTGCGGCGGTATAAACTACAAGGTCTGCTCCGATAACATTTTCAGGCTTATGTCCCATTGTTACGGGTATACCGTAGGAACGTATCCTCTCAAGCGTATCTGATTCCGAGACATCGGAACCCGTGATATTATATCCCGCGTGATGAAGAATTTCAGCAAGAGGGCACATACCCGAACCGCCAATTCCAACAAAATGTATGGTTTTGACATTATCAAGCAGATGTTCATACATATTACTCATTTAAAGCACTCCCATTTAAAAATATTTAAGAGCTTAGCAGTATAAAATATCTTGCCGTATAACAGTATATTCGACTGAACGACAAAAAATCTGCACTTCTCCTATTATATAATAAAACAGCGCCAATTTCAATATTCACGGACCTATTCTGAAAAATATTTTGCCCGTATTTTCTCCGATTCTAAATAATATCTTGTTTATAAATAATAAATCAAATATTTTT
>CACXDV010000039.1 GCA_902766585.1 uncultured Ruminococcus sp. | reverse complement strand
CCTTTAAAACAAAAAATTTGACAAGCAAAATCCGCTTACAATCAGGCTTTCAAGGTGATTTTTGGGAACCGTGCTGTCAAACTCCCGAGTATGGATGATATACATTATGAATATGCTGACGGCAAAAATATTCTGACCATAAAAAAGAATCTTACATAAAGCATAGCTGATTGAAGATCCGTGAAACCGATACGGTTGCTGCTGATCGGGTTCACGGATCCTCTTATTATCAAAAATATCAGATTAGTTATTGCAAATTGTATCTGACAATACTATAATAAAAAGGAGATTGAAGAATAATGAAAAAAACAGGGATTTTTGCTATTATTATTTCGGTCATCAGCCTTTGCATATCCGGAGTATGTATATTTATGCTTCTGCAAAAGCCACCGATACCTGAAACTGCAAAAACAACAGAATCTTCTGTACAATCGTCTGCCTCAGAGGAAATCAAAGAAGAAAGCAAGGATGAAAAAACAACACAGTACGTTATGTATGTCGGAACAAATGATAAGGATACATATAAGCCGGAGCATACTAACGAAGAAGCAAGAAAAATAGTTGACGAGATATGCCTGAAATATTTTGAAGGCTATACTCTCCAGGATGCGACAGGCTAATGGACAGATGAAAAGAAAAACATCACGCATGAATACACTCTCGTATGCTATTTTGACGGCGCGGATGCTGAAACTGTACACAAAGCAGCGGATGATGTAATCAAGGCTCTTAATCAGAATACTGTGCTTATTGAGCAGGATGAAATAAAGACAGAGTTCTATGCGGGAAAATGAGCATACTGTAATGACAAATAAATGTACTTGCATTGATACGGTACGGTTATAAATCAGGAGGGAAAATGATACTCTATATCAACGCCTGTGTCAGAGCAGGCTCACGCACAGCGGAACTTTCACGATATCTGCTTTCAAAGCTTAATGATGATTTTCGGGAGGTAAGGCTTTCGGAGTCTGAATTTCCGGCAATAGATGGACCGTTTATAGAAAAGCGGAGTAAACTTGCCGGAAAAGGCGATTTTTCTGATGCTATGTTTGATGCAGCTAAAGTATTTTCTTGTGCAGATACGATAGTTATAGCAGCGCCTTATTGGGATCTTTCATTTCCGGCGCTGCTCAAGAGATACCTTGAGATTATCAATGTAGTCGGTCTGACCTTTGCCTACAATGAAGAAGGTATGCCTGTAGGTCTGTGCAGAGCAAAAAAACTTTATTATATCACGACCGCAGGCGGTAATATCCTGTCAGATGAATTCGGCTTCGGCTATGTCAAAGCTCTTGCAGAAAGCTTCTATCATATACCGGAGATATATCAGATCAAGGCTGAGGGACTTGACATTATTGGGGCTGATGTTCACAGAATACTTGAAAATGCAAAAATCTGTATTGACAGAATGATCTCAGAATAAATCAACAAAAACACAGGAGGTAATTATTTTGAACTTTAAGGAAAACAACGGAAAACTTATTATTACACTTGAGGGAAAAATTGATTCAAACAATGCAGCGGATGCCGAGAAGTCAATACTTGATATTATAAATGCTCATAAGGGAATGGCATTCATTTTTGACGCTGAAAAGCTTGAATATATTTCAAGCGCGGGACTTCGTGTTCTGTTAAAGGCAGTGAAGCAGTCTGATGAGCAGATCGAGGTGCAGAATGTTTCAAGAGAGGTATATGAAATATTCGATGTGACAGGTTTTACTGAGCTTCTTGATGTCAAAAAGGCACTCAGAAAGGTATCGATCGAGGGCTGTGAAGCTATCGGCAGAGGCGGTCACGGAAAGGTATACCGTCTTGATGATGAAACGATAATTAAAATATATCACGACAACAGCCCCCTTTCACTTATCGAAAAGGAAAGGGAATATGCAAAGAATGCCTTTGTCAACGGCATCCCGTCTGCTATTGCATTTGATGTAGTGCAGACAGAGGAGGGCTATGGTCTTGTCTTTGAAATGGCAGGAGCAACGACCGTAAGCAAATATATTATGGAGCATCCCGATAAGCTGCCGGAATATGCAGTCAAATTCGGAAATCTGCTGAAAACACTCAATGCGACAGAGGCTGATCCTTCTCTTTACGGCGATATAAAGCAGGTATATCTTGAAAGATCAAAGAATGCAGAAGAATATTTCACGGATGAGGAAAACGCAAAAATCGTTAAAATGATAAATTCCATTCCTGACGGAAGCGGAATGATCCACGGCGACTATCATACAAATAATGTTATGGTACAGTCTGACGGTGAGCTTGTACTTATTGATATGGCTGACATCAGCCGTGGAAATGCTCTTTATGATATAGGAGGAGCTTTTCTTACTATGTATCTTTCAGGAATGAGGAATCCTGATATAACATTACAGACAATAGGCATAAATTATGAAATGGCAAAGCAGGTATGGGGCATAATGCTTTCGACCTACTACGGAACAACAGATCCTCAGAGGTTAGAGCTTATAAGCAAAAGATGCGGAGCGTTTGCACTGCTTCGTATGGCTGTAACTCTCGGTATTGGCTCAAAGAGAGTTAAGGAAAGCGCGCCAGGTATAGTTGCTCTCCTTCGTCAGCAGCTTTTCCCGAATGCTGATGGTCTTTGTCAGCTTTTCGCTATGCCTGTCTGAAAATAAAATATTATTCGGAGGAAAAAAGAATGAAGAAAAGAATTACAGCGCTTCTTGTTGCTGCCCTTCTGATGCTTTCCGCTGCTGCCTGCAGCAATACTCAGGACAGCAAGAGCAGTAAAGCATCAGATGCATCAACTGTATCACAGAGCAGTGATGAGAGCAGCACAGAAACCAAAACAGAGGACAGCACTCAGCAATCCTCAGAGCCTGAAAGCAAAACGGCATCATTTGAATACTGGACTGAGGATTCGCCCGCTATGAAATCAATTATTTCCTTTGTTTCGGAGGTAACTGATGAAAGCTCCGATAAATTCGTCCCCGAGGCAGACAGAATAGCCGTATTTGATTCAGACGGAACACTTTACGGAGAGCTTTTCCCGACCTATGTTGACCAGTGT
>CACXDV010000038.1 GCA_902766585.1 uncultured Ruminococcus sp. | reverse complement strand
GATGCTTAAAAGGATAGCTGAGATATGCAGGGAGCATGGAAAGGAATGTCTTGTTTCGCTTGAACAAAGAATGGCTTGCGGAGTAGGCGCGTGTCTCGGATGTGCTGTTGCAGTTATTCGTGAGGACGGAACAAATACATATAAGCACGTTTGCAAGGACGGTCCCGTATTCAAATCAGAGGAGGTAGTTTGGTAATGGCAGATTTAAGTGTTAATATAGCCGGCGTACATTTTAATAATCCGATAATCGGGGCATCAGGAACAGTCGGCTTCGGAAGAGAATACAGCAAGCTTTATCCTCTGTCTGTTTTCGGAGGAATATCCTGCAAGGGTACGACACTCAAGGAAAGATGCGGAAATCCCCCACCAAGGATAGCAGAAACTCCTATGGGAATGCTTAATGCCGTAGGTCTGCAAAATCCCGGTGTAGAGCATTTTATAAAAAATGAGCTTCCATGGCTCAAGCAGCAGAATACTGTCGTTATTGCGAATGCAGCCGGCAGCACTGAGGAGGACTATTGTAAAATCGCCGAAATTCTTTCAGATACAGATGTTGATATGATTGAGCTGAATATTTCATGTCCTAATGTAAAAGAGGGCGGAGTACAGTTCGGAACATCACCTGAGTCTGTTGAAAGGATCACCTCGGCTGTAAGAAAGCATTGTACAAAGCCCTTGATAATAAAGCTTTCGCCGAATGTATCCGATATAACTGCTGTTGCTCTTGCAGCAGAGGCAGCAGGCGCGGATGCTGTTTCACTTATCAATACGCTTACAGGAATGAGGATAGATATAAACAGTCACAGACCAATTATCAGCAATATAACCGGTGGAATGTCAGGACCTGCTGTTTTTCCTGTGGCTGTAAGAATGGTATATCAGGTAAAAAAAGCAGTAAAGATCCCGGTGATCGGTCTTGGAGGAATATCAACATGGCAGGACGCTGTTGAGATGATAATTGCCGGCGCTGATGCGATACAGATAGGAACTGTATTATTTACCGATCCGTATGCGCCGATCAAGATATCGGAGGGACTTCACGGTTATCTTGATACACACGGTTATGAAAAAATTACCGAGCTTACCGCAACGGTAAATACATATTGAGAAAAAGGCTGGTAGGAAATGACAAAGCTGATCATAGTAAGACACTGTCAGGCACAGGGGAATCTTGAAAGGTTCTTTCAGGGGAATATTGATACGGATATCACTCCTAAGGGCAGAGAGCAGATAGATAAGACTGCAAGAATGCTCAGCGCGGAGCCGATAGATATATTTTATACAAGCTATAAAAAACGCGCCATAAAGACGATGGAGGGTATCAATCTTTATCATAATGTGCCCGTTGTAAATGATGAAAGACTGACTGAAATCAACGCCGGAAAATGGGAGGGCATGAGCCTTACCGATATTGAGAAGCAATATCCTGCGGAATTTGATGACTGGAATAATCACCCTGAGCGTTTTCATGCGCCGGGAGGGGAATCAATGTCTCAGGTATATGACAGAGTAAGCAGCGCATTAAGAGATATTATCAGGGATAATGACGGAAAGACCGTATGTATAGTATCACATGGCTGTGCTATCAAGTGCATAATGTGTTATCTTCACGGCTGGAAGGTAGATAATATCGGTGAGGTAAAGCTTGGCACGAATATGTCGGTCAATGTTGTCGAAGCCGATCAGTCCATGAATACCCGTATAATAATGGAAAATCATACAGATCATCTTGCATGAAGGAAAAGGAAGTGAGCAAATGGTCATCCTGTCTGTGGACTACGGAAAAGCAAGAACAGGAATAGCAGTATGTGATAAAGGGGAGATGATAGCATCCCCTGTATGCACAATAAATGAGTATAATATGGATAATCTTGCAAAGAAGATCAGAGAATATACTGAAAGCTATCATGCAGAGCTAATAGTTCTCGGACTTCCGAAGAACATGGACGGAAGTGAGGGCGAGAGCGCTGAAAATGTAAGAGTTTTTTCAGGACTTTTAGAGAAAGAGACGGGCTTGCCAGTAGTATTGAGAGATGAAAGATGTACTACGGTAATTGCTCATCAATATCTTAATGCAACAGATACAAGAGGCAAAAAGCGGAAAAAGGTCGTTGATACGGTTGCCGCTGTTATTATACTTGAGGATTATCTTAATTACAGGAGGAATAACCCATGAATTCTCTTCCTGTTCAAAAGCTGTCGATAACCGAATTTCTTGTAGCAGTTGCTGTAGGGCTGATGCTGTTTTTGCTTCCAAATGATGCTAAAAATCAGTTTGAATCAGAATTGGTATGTGAGGGATATGTTTTTGTTGTTTCGTTTGTAATAATAG
>CACXDV010000037.1 GCA_902766585.1 uncultured Ruminococcus sp. | reverse complement strand
GCTGTAATTACTGAGGAAAGCGGCATTGCTGCAGGCTTTATTGGTCCTGTTGGCATAACAGACAAGTGCATGGTGCTTTATGATAATTCGCTTAAAGGCTGCAATAATATGGTATGCGGCGCAAATGAGGCTGATTTCCATTTCACAGGCTTTTCTGTCGATAGGGATATACCTGATGCAGAGTTCCATGACTTTGCAAAAATCAAGGACGGAGGAATATGCCCTGTATGCGGAAAGCACAGCATAACCGTATCAAGAGGCATTGAGGTCGGCAATATATTCCAGCTCGGTACAAAATATACCAAGGCAATGAATATGACCTATCTTGACAGCGAAGGAAAGGCTCAGACGCCTATCATGGGCTGCTACGGCATAGGCGTAGGCAGACTTGCTGCTTCCGTATGCGAGGCTCACCATGATGAATACGGTCCAATATGGCCCATGTCGATAGCTCCATGGCAGGTGCATATCTGTGCCGTAAGAGCAGATAATGCCGAGGTAAAGGCAGCGGCGGACAAGCTTTATGAGGAGCTTCAGGCAGAGGGCGTAGAGGTGCTTTATGATGACAGAAAGGTAAGCGCAGGCTTTATGTTCTCAGATGCAGACCTTATCGGCGTACCTGTAAGAGTAGTTGTAAGCCCCCGCAATCTCAAGGAGGACTGCTGTGAGATAACCGCAAGGGATAAGAGCTTCTCGGAGAAATGCTCTATGGAGAATGCTGTCGAAAGACTTAAGGAAATCGTAAAAAGCAAAATGTAATTGAATAACGCAAAAAAACTGCTGTAACCGTAAGGCTGCAGCAGTATTTTTTTTAATGATGGATATGATCGTTTTTTTCTTGTTCTATATTGATATCAAAGACCTTTGCGGCATTTTTATACAGAATAAGCTCTTGCTGTTCGGTGGTAAGCGGAAGCTCTATGAAGGTCTGATATTCCTTCACGGGGTCCCACATCGGAAAATCAGAGCCGAACATCAGCCTTTCTGCACCGTACAGACCGATAAGCTTATGTACCTTTTCCTTGCCTATGAAGGGGAAGGAGCTGGAAATATCCATATAGCATTTTCTGTCCTTTACATAGGGAATAGCTTCGTCAAAAATAGACCAGCCGCCGAAATGCGCCGCAACGACAGTAAGCTTTGGAAAGGTATCAAGGATTTTTGCAAGCCTGCTCGGATGCGAACGGTCAAACCTGTGGTCGCCGCAGTGCATGAGTATGGGCAGCCTGCCCTCAAGCATTTCATATATTTTCATGGCGTTTTTGCAGTCCATATCAAAATTCTGGCTGTCTGGATGAAGCTTGACGCCTTTGAGTCCCATTGAGATAATGCGCTCTATCTCGTCCTCAGGCTTGTCCATATCGGGATGAAGGGTGCCGAGACCTGTAAATTCATTCGGGTGCGCGGAAACCTCTTTGGCTATAAAATCATTAAGCTTTGATACGGGCGAGGGACTGAGGGCAACGGCATTGATAACGAATTTTTTGACGGGGGAGCGTTCGGATATTTTTATAAGCTCATCCGATACTCCGCTGCAGTTCATAGTCACACCGTAAAATTCGCCTACGCTCTGAACGGCGCGGGGTGCAAGTCTTCTGTTATAAACGTGGTCATGGCAGTCTATTGCTATCATTCTTATCTGTCCTTTATATAGTTTTTTTCAGCCCTGCCAGTATTTGTTGTCAAGGCTTCTGTATTGAATTGCTTCAAAAATATGCTCGCGGTGTATAATCTCTGAGTTATCGAGGTCGGCTATTGTTCTTGCGACTTTAAGTATCCTGTCGTATGCCCTTGCTGAAAGTCCCATGATATCAAAGGAGTTTTTGAGAGCATTCATTGCTGCATCATCAGCGGGGCAAAGCTTCCGCAGCATGGATGCGGTTATCCTTGCGTTGCAGGTGATATCCGTACCCTCAAAGCGTTTGTTCTGTATTTCTCTTGCCTTGTCGATGCGCTTTTTTATATCCGCCGAGGTTTCTCCAGTTTCATTGGAGGAAAGATCCTCAAATTCAACAGGCGGTACCTCAACATGAATATCTATTCTGTCAAGCAGCGGTCCCGATATTCTGGAAAGATATCTGCTTACGGCATTTTTTGAGCAGGTACATTCCTTTGCCGGATGGCCGAAATAGCCGCACGGACAGGGATTCATGGCGCATATCAGCATTATTGAGCAGGGATAGCTGAGTGTCGCATTAACTCTTGAGATAGTCACCTTTCCGTCCTCAAGGGGCTGTCGGAGTATTTCCATGGCATTCTTGCTGAATTCGGGAAGCTCGTCGAGAAAAAGCACTCCGTTGTGAGCAAGTGATATTTCTCCGGGACGGGGAATAGTTCCTCCTCCTGTAAGACCGGCGGGTGAAACTGTATGATGCGGGCTTCGGAAGGGACGCTGATTGACAAGAGAGGTATCCCTCGGCAGTATTCCGGCGATCGAATGTATCTTTGAGGTTTCTATCATTTCATCAAAGGTCATTTCCGGAAGAATAGTGGGTACTCTTTTTGCCAGCATGGATTTTCCTGCTCCGGGACTGCCGATAAGAAGTATATTATGACCTCCCGCAGCGGCGACCTCAAGAGCGCGTTTAGCTTCGTACTGTCCCTTTACATCTGCAAAATCTATATCGTATACCACAGGGGAATCAGAAGAGGTGACGGGAATGGCGGGGGCTATTGTTTTTTTGCTGTTGATATGTGAAAGGAGCTGAGATACGCTTTTCACCGGTATTACCCTCATGTCGCGGACAACAGCGCCTTCGGGAGCATTTTCGGCGGGAACGAAGAAATCTTTGCAGCCGTTTTCCTTTGCCGCGATAGCCATAGGAAGAACACCGTTTACGGGGCGTATCTCTCCGCTGAGTGACACCTCACCGATAAATGCGGCATTTTCGGGCATTTTACGGATAAAACCGCATGACAGCAGTATTGATATCAGTATCGGCAGGTCATATAGCGAACCGACCTTTCTGATATCGGCAGGGGCGAGGTTGACAACTATCTTTCCCAACGGGAAATCAAAGCCGGTATTTTTTATAGCGGAGCGTATGCGGTCTCTTGATTCCTTTATTGCGGCATCAGGAAGTCCGACGATATCAAAGGAGGGGATGCCGGAGGAAATGTCCGTTTCGACATCTACCATGAAGGCGTTCATTCCGAAAAGCCCCATGCTTTGAATATTGACTACCATTATATTTCACCTCTGTTCTGCAGCCGATTCTGTATACTATTATATATCACAAATCATTGTACAGCAAGGGCAAAGAAAACGAAAAAGCTTTGGCAGCTTACACAAAAATACAGCCTTATTTTTTTGCAAAAAATACAGTAATGAAGTATTATTCTTTGTACAAAAATAACTGTAGTGATATTATACAAATGCAGGGGCAGTTTTTCAATGATTGTTCCAAAGATTGGTATTTCATAGCTTTTTACATAAAATTTTTGTTGACTTATCAGTAAAAATGGTGTATAGTTAAAAAGTACAGGTGATAGAGAGGTGTTCAGATGCTTGATTCAGAGTCAGCTGGCTTTGAGCTGAAAAGCGATGAAGAGTTAGTGGAAATGTATAGGAATGGTATTCAGGATGCCTTCGGAGAATTATCTGTACGTTATATTTTTGTTATCCGTTCTGCTTCCGCAGGTCTTTATAATATGGGAGTGGAGACAGATGATCTTTATCAGGAGGGGCTTGTTGCGCTGCACAGTGCAGTAAAGAGCTATGATGCCGGCGGGGGAGCCTCATTCAGAACATACGCTGCCGTATGTATAAAGAACAGGCTGATGTCTGCGGTAAGGTCGGCGAATAACAAAAGGAATTTCATCAATAATACTGCCGTATCCATTTATGATGAGCCTATGGAGCTGAGCGCGCCGTTTTCGGAGCCGGAGGGACTTGTAGTTGCGGAGGAGGGAATGAAGGATATTCTCAGAGTTGCCAGGGACAGGCTGTCCGAGCTTGAATTCAGGGTAATGGAGCTGTATATTGACGGAAATTCGTATGAAGAGATCTCAAAGCTTATAGGTGTGAGCGTAAAGGTCTGCGACAATGCGATGCAGAGGGTACGGAGAAAGCTGAAGAGTCTCAGAGAACAGTAAATATGCCCATGTAGCTTATATAAGAAGAGCGTTGAGCACACTCAAAGATGGCGGTGCAATTCCGTCCGCTGGGCGAAAATAATACCAAAGCGAGGTAACACAAATGTACGAGGATAAGACTTT
>CACXDV010000036.1 GCA_902766585.1 uncultured Ruminococcus sp. | reverse complement strand
TGCTAAAGGCTTTAACAGTACCCGCGCCGTCCTTTACAAGCACTCTTACTTCGTAAGTACCGCTTAGCTTTGCGGTAAATACCTTTGATGCTGTTGTTACATACTTTTCTCCGAGAGTAGTCCATGAGGTCTTTCCGGGCTTCTTTATCTGATAGGTATACAGATATGTCCCCTCTCCCCCTTCTGCTGCTCCGGTTATTGTAAGCTTTGTCCCGCACAGCACATCAGTTCCGCTTATTGAGGATTTATTGACAAGCTTATTATCCTTTACCGTAACGGAATATTTCTTTGATTCCGTCTTGTCTTCGCTGTCCTTTACGCTTATCATTATCTCATATATACCTACTTTTGTGGGATTAATGCTTTCATTAACTGAGGTTCCGAATTTTGTGCCTGCGACCTTCCAGCTTGCCGCGCCGGGTGCCTTGTACAGATATGCATATCTGTACGGTGCTGTTCCGCCTTCCGCCGCGCCTGTCATCGTAAGCTTTGAACCAATTGTCAATTCTGTACTGCTGACAGATGAATTATTAACAAGCTTATCCTTAACACTTACATTAAACTTCTTTGCTGCTGTCTTGCCTGCGCTGTCCTTCACGCTGATAAGTATCTCATAAGCGCCTGCTTTTGTAGGAGTAAAGGTCTCTTTATCTGAGGTACCAAATTTTGTGCCTATGACCTTCCAGCTTGAAGCGCCGGCTGACTTATACATAAATGCGTAAAAGTAGGGTGCTGTACCTCCCTCTGCCGCGCCTTTAAGACTGATACCCGCGCCGGTATATACCTCTTCGGAAGTAATGGAGGACAGATTTTTCAGTTCATCTGTAATATCCTTGCTCTCAATGTGCGTAGGATCGTTCTTGCAAATTCTGACCATCTTATTGCCCTGAACCTGCCATTCACCCCAGCTATGACCTGCTGCAGCTATCACTACGCTTGATTTATCCTTGATTTCCGCTGTTCCGAGGGGATCCTCGAACCACTCACCGCAATCTGAGCATTTATAATACGCCTTATTGCCGTTTTGGGTACAGGAGGCATTCTTCGCGGCAACAAAAATAAGATTATGATCAAATGAATCTATCGGCAGATCAATGCCGGTCGATCCTGACGGCTCCGCCGCAGTCGCTGTAAAAGTTCCTGCGGATAGTACAGCGGCGGTCATGAGCAGACACAGCAATATGCTAAAATGCTTCTTTTTCATTATCAGTTTCACACCTTTCATATATTGCATTTATGAATATTTTGATTTGACATAATTTAATCAAAAATATCTATCGGCAGCTCCAGAGCATCTTTATCACCTGCGGTATTATCCGCAGTGCCTGACTCTGCAGGAGGTGATACGGAAATATCATTATCAGCCTTTGAGCCATCCGCAATACCGGAACTTTTACTTACGGCAGCAGCAGCCCCGGACCTTTGATTTGAATTTTCAGCGGACGATATTTGCTTTGCTGCTCCGCTCGTCTCGGACTCGGAGGATGAAATTTTGCTTTGCTCAGGTTTGCTTTGACTGCTTTCCTTACTTGTTACGGATATTTCTGAGGAGGGAACAGTTTCGTCTGACTGCTCCGAATTCTGAGTTATGCTTTCATTCGCTGATACAGATTTTTCCTCAGAGGAGGATTCTCTGACGGACTGTTCCGTTTTTTGAGCGGGAACCCCGGCTTCCGTTTCAGATGCAGCAGAAACGGAAGCTGTTCCCGACTTTGAGGATGTATCATCGGAATGTGACTGTTCACTAATAGAACTGTCTGCCGTCATTTCCGAAGCATCCGAAACATTATCATTTTTCTCATATGACGAAGCTGTTGCTTTGCCTGAATCCGTACTTTCATTCCTGCTATTATCCGCACATCCGGTAAAAGGCAGAACCAAAACAAGCACAAGAGCTGTTAATACTATTTTCTTCATATTGATGTATCAAGCCCTCCTCAATGTGCATAGCTGTAAGCCGAATTGCCGTATTTCATCATAGCCTTGACAAGATCGGCAAGCTTTGTATTCTCATCGCTCTGCTTTGAGAATGCATAGGATTCAATACTGTAAGATACCGTATTGCTGATCTTTGTATCGCCATGATAAGCTGTAACATAAACTATATCGCTCATCTGTCCGGCGGTAAGTCCATTGTAACCAGCGATATAATAACCGCCTGAGGTTACAAATTCATCGGAAGCTATCTCTTTAAGGACTGCTCCGTTTTCATTTTCTATCCTGACAGTAACACCGTCTGTGCTGTCGGCTGTGAATACAAACTGCATTGTAATGGAATCCTTAAGATTAAGCGAAGCTCCTGCCCACCTTACGGAAGGATCATCTACAGTACTGTATTTTATATTTTTATCGGAATGAAGCGCCGGATCGGCAGCAGTTCCCCATGCTCTCTGTTCCGCTGTAAGACCTGAGTTCACAAGACTATCTGTTTTATATTCTGTATAAGTCTGTGCTGCAGCTCCGTAATTCAGAAGATCAACAAGCAGAGTGCGAAGCTTCGTGTCACTCGTCTTTCCGAGTGTGGAATAGCAATACTGCGAAATGCTGTAGTTAAGCTCTTTTCCGACAACAGGCTCACCGCTCTTCTTTGCGTGGAGTACAGCCCTGATCGTATCATTCATCAGATCAGGCGCAATATTGCTGAAGCTGAATACAAGATACTCAACATCATCCAATGTGACCTCAGTATAGTCACTTACCGTAACAGTATTTCCATTCATATCAAATACAGCATAAGGCTCGGTAAAACCGTTATCGGCAAGCTGTGATTTTTCTGCATAGAAATTGACTTTGAGATTGTTTTGCAGGGTAAGAGCTGCTCCGTAGAAGGAAAGCTCTTCCTCCTTTTCGCATTTCAGGTGGAGGTTAAGTCTTTCACTGTATCCTCCCGTTTCAGTCCATGCTGCCATACGGACGAAAACATCATCTGTTATCGTTATTGGTCCGTCATAAACGAGAGCATTTTCATCACAGGGACAGGAATTATCCAGAGTATAGCGGATAACTGCTCCTTCTGTCGCACAGGAGATCACAAGCTGTGTTCCGCATGATACTGTTTCAAAATCGGAGAGATTTGCATTCGGCTTTTCGGGCTTGACTGTACCTATCGGGTTCACATAGGTTTCGAGATCAATAGAAGCATCTCCGCATGAAAATGTAAGCGTATCATAGCCTGAGCTTGCAGCTGTTGTGTGGAATACCGCTCTGCCGTTTTCGTCGGTAACTACAGAGTCAGGCATAAGGAGCGTATTGCTGCCGCTGCCTTCAACATTTACTGCTGCGCCCGCCATCGGGCAAAGGGAGGTATCAAGAACCTGAATGACTATATCGGCTTCCTCGCCAACACTTCCCGCGAAGCGGTTCGGGTAGGAATGTGAAAGCGTTCCTGCTATCTGTCCGACTGAGAGATTCTCGCTTTCATAGCTTGTCTCCATTCCGTTTCCTGCATAATTGAAGAAATCCTTGTCAACAGATACCTTTAGCTTATCGCCGCTGAATTTAGCTCCGTCATGCCTTGAAAGAGTCAGTATCCTTCCGTAATATTTAAGGCTGTTAGTCGGTGAAACCTCACTGTCGGTAAAGGTGCGGTCAACCTCTACGGGAACGCCGTTATCAGTTACGGTCACAAGCTCGGGATAGTATGTCAGCTCGTCAATATCCATATACTGGCTGAATTCTATCCTGATATAATCCGCGCCCGCCTGAACGCTCTGCACAGTCGGCAGTGCGGTCGAAACTATCGGGATATAGACCTCCATCTGCGGAGGAGGTACGGGCAGCCAGCCGTCAACTGCC
>CACXDV010000035.1 GCA_902766585.1 uncultured Ruminococcus sp. | reverse complement strand
TTTTTTTGTATATGTATAGTATTCGCTTTCGTAATGCCCCGCCGTGATCTCTCCGCTGTTCACTGTAAGCTCTCCGCGAACTTCAAATACCGTAAGCGCACGTTGGAGGAAAATATCCGTCTGCTCATTCGTTTCGTCCATTGAGGGGATACGTCTGTCAAATATTATCTCACCATCCCCCGCGCTGTCCTCTATTGTCATCCGGCTCCCGCTTGTAACAATAAAGAGGGTATATGAAGGATGCCAGGCATTTGGGGCAAGCTTGCCGCCGAGCTTATGCCCGTTAAGATCAAGCACATAATTGCCGTATACCGAATAATTTCCCTGACAGTCATCAATATCATTTTCGAGACGTATATAGGTCTTTGACTGTCTTCTCAAATGGAAAAGATTTTCGATATCAGAGGAATTTTTAAGCTGAAACGGTTCATTTTTCGTTCCGTTTCCCGACATTGTTTCCACTGCAACATCTGCCCCTGTGCCGTCCGAGCCAAGATCAATGAACCATTCATTGTCACTCTGCGTGTAATCGGAGGTATAGTTGAATTCAGTACCGTTTACATATATATGTGTGAATGATTCCATTTCGTTTCTGAAGGCTTTCAGCGGCAGACCGATCCTTCCGCAGTCCGTATTTACATAATAAGCTATCCCGTTCATCTTATCTACGGTTATGCGGCTGTCATATCGTGCATAGAAATTTCCTGAATATACCTTTACAGATGCAGTAGGATCAATTGAAAAAACATCTGCGTTGCTCTTTCCGTAAAAGCTTCCGGCATTTATCGTTGCCTCTGTATCATTAAAAAGCGAAATAGCAGCACAGGCGACCTCCTTGCCGCCGTCATCATCCATAATAAACCCGCGTCCGTAATATTCTCCGCCGTTGGAGGTAAAGCTTCCATTTCTGCGGACTAAAACAGCATTTCCGGGTGTGACCGAATTTACGAAGCCGGGAGTCGGACTGCTGTCCTTATAAATATAACCGTCGGTATATGTATAGTATTCGCTTTCATAATGTCCCGCAGTTATCTCTCCGCCGTTGACTGTCAGTTCCCCGCTTACATCAAATACGTTCAGCGGACGGTCAAGAAATATTTCTGTCTGCTCGTTCGCTTCGCTCATACCGGGGATAAAACGGTCAAAAATAATTTCTCCGCCTCCGGTACTGTCCTCAAGAATGAAAGATGAACCGGCTCCTATCACAAGCAGGCTGTAACGTGACATATTTGTATTGAAGGGCAGTTTGGATTTAAGCGTATGACCTGATAAATCAAGTATCTTTTTTCCCTTCACCGATATATTCCGAAGCACATTCCCGATATTCATTGTTTCTTTTTCTTCGGTAACGATATCTGCGCCCAGACGGATATAAACCATATCGTTCCCCTCATCCTCCAGCAAAGAAACAAGCTGAGATGCCTCGGTAACGACATAAGGACTTGCCCATGTACCTTCACCCGCCTCCGTTCCGGAAGCGTAAACAATAGTCCACATCGGCAGTGAAGTGAACATAACCGCTGCACAGACAAGTAAGCTTAAGCATTTTTTCAGCATATTTTTTCCCCCTTTATAAAAAGTGCATATGATCCCTTATTATAATTATCCATAATAAAATATACCACTTATTATCAGGTCACGCATCAGCCGTTCGGATGATATTGGCATAAAAAAATCGTGCGCTCACGTTTCTGACGTAATCGCACGATAAATTTATATTTCCCTCTTGTCTTTAATTACAATACCCAGTCCACGCGCCTCGGATACCAATTCCGTTCGTGTCTTGAAGCCTGTCTTTTCCATAAGATGCTGAATATGGCTTTTCACTGTTGCGACCGAAATAAAAAGCCTTTTTGCGATCTCTGCATTGGTATCCCCTGTGGTAAGCTCTTTGAGAACGTCCAGCTCCCTTTCGGTAAATTCGTGATTAGTCGCACAGCCGATATGTATAAGCGGAGTTTCATCCGGATAAATATTCTCACCCGCCATAGTCCGTTCCATTACATCAAGAAGGCTGTCCTTTTGTCCGTCCTTGTACCAGAAGGAATCAACTCCGATTCTTCTTGCTCTTGCCAGCCATGAATATTCAGGCATTGATGTGACTATAATGATCTTTATCTGCGGAAATTCCTTCTTGATTTCTTCGGCAGCATCAAGTCCGCTGTGTTCAAGCTCGGTCATAACATCCATAATGATCAGGTCTATACTGTTGCTGCGGCAGACAGAAAGAGCAGCAGAGGCATTGGTGATAGACAAAAAGTGGTGAAAATGCTCGCTTGATTTTATATATATTTCAAAAAGCTCTCTCGGGATATCCTGATCCTCAACGATCAGTACATTATACATCACAACACCCCCAACCCCGCCGACTTTGAAAAGGCGGGCGAAACTTTGTATTTTTACAACATGATCCTGACAGTATTATATCTTCATACCGGATAAACGTAAATCAGCCATCCGGATGATTTTTCACAAAAATCAATGAAAGCGCAAATTGCTCCTTGCAGCTTACTGAGATCGCGGCTCCCTGTCTCCCTGCCAAAAGAGAGAGGTTAGCAAGCCCGCCGGTAAATTTTACGCTGCCGGAGGGAATTTCTCCGTCATTCACAAAAATGCATGAAATTGAAGAAGCTGTTTCTTCAAAGGATATTTCCATATTTTTTGCATGGGCGTGCTTGGCTGCATTTGCTATTGCCTCCTGCGCCGCTGAAATGAACAGGCTGATCTGCTTTTCGGATAATGACACAGGAATACTTTCTTTCCATACCAGACGAATTTTAAGCGCATCGGCAAGCCTTTCAATACTGCCTGCCGCCTGAATCTCCTCTGTCCGCTCCGCTTCCATACACAGCAGAAATGCGTTTTGTCCCCATTGCTCGAAAATGCGGTCAAGCGCTCCCGAATCGTTGATATCCGCCGCCACGGTAGAAAGCATCAGCCTGTTCATCTCATCGTGAATATTTACCTTTGCCTGCAGTATTTCCTTTCTGCGGACAGCTTCATCAATGCCGACAGTATATTCTTTCAGTTCCCTGTTGAGGCGGGAAAGTTCAGCTCTGTCCTTTTCAAGCGCCCTTGTTCTTGCGTATTCGTTTGTGACATCAGAAGCGATAAGCTCCCTCAGAGGCTCTCCGTCAAAAATAACCTCACGGCAGCTAAAGCGCCACCTTTTACTTCCGACCGTAAGAATATCCTCCTTCACAGCGCCGTAAAATGCGTTTCCGTCCAGAAGATCACTGCCTGTTATATCAAGGCATAATTTATTCATACATACATTTGAGAAAAGGACTCTGCCGTTATCGCGCCACAGACATACCCCGCACGGCATCTGATCAAGACAGTATTTGACGGCATTCGGAGTAACGCTCCTTTTGCCGAAATGAACAACGGCAGTCAATAACGAAATTGAAACAAGCGACAGTATGCAAAGAGCAAGCAGCAAATACAGCCAAGGCATACTGCCAAAAGCTCTGCCTGCGGCAGCCGCACCTTCCGCTGCACCGAACAAATGAATATCAAAAAGCACCTGCCACAGATAATAACTGCACCCGAACGGAATGACCGACAATACGGCAAAACGGTACTGCTTCTGCGTTACGGCAAGCACAGCGCTGAATATCCCTGTCAGACAGAGAGCAAATGCCCAAAGAGAAAAACAGGAACGTGCAAATTCCGTAAGCTCAGAAAGAGGTATCATTTTTCTTCCTCCTCCCGACAAAGCAAAGCTTATATATGTAACATCATCCTCTACGGCAGTCTCAACAGCCGCGCCTGAACTGATAACAGCAAGAATATCCTCTTCGCTCAGTGCCGTTTGCAGGTTTTCAAGCGTCAGCTTACATACAGCGCCCTCTTTTCCTGAAAGATTGATAAACGCTCCGCGAATACAGGAAAGATTATCGGTGATCAATGCTCCGAAGGCATTAAAAACCGCAAGCGCCGCCTCAGC
>CACXDV010000034.1 GCA_902766585.1 uncultured Ruminococcus sp. | reverse complement strand
GTCGACATTTCCGCCGTCATCGTTTCCGCCGTCATCATATCCGCCGTCATCATTTCCGCCGTCATCATTTCCGCCATCGTCGTAACCGCCGTCATCATTTCCGCCATCGTCGTAACCGCCGTCGTCATTTCCGCCGTCGTCATTTCCGCCGTCGTCGTAACTGCCGTCATCATTTCCACCGTCATCGTATCCGCCGTCATCATTTCCGCCGTCATCATTTCCGCCGTCATCATTTCCGCCGTCGTCGTTACCACCGTCATCAGCAGGCTCTGCGCTTTCTGAGTTCGGGCTTTCTTCGGTACTCTCCTCACTGCTTTCCTCTGAGGATTCAGCACTCTTGCTACTCTCTGCCGATGACTTTGATGAAAATACACTGCTTTTCTCAGGAACAGATACCTTGCTGACTTCTTCTCCAAGCTTTAAGAAGGACTTTTTTGTTTTTGGAGTGGCAAGAGAAACATCAAGTCTTCCCTTTGCATCATCCTTTACATTCTTCGATAAAATAGTAGATGCAGTTTTCAGCTTATAATCAATTTCCTCAAAGTTTCCGAGAATGATCTTAAAGCCATTTTTCTTTATCAGAGTAATTGCTGATGTATCTGTGATATCAAGTGTCTGAATATTTGTTATACTATAAGCTTTGATACACTCAAATATTTTTTCAAGATACTTTTTCAGGTTTGCATCTTCAAATTTTATCTGTGAAGATAATGTCACCTCTGTAAGCTTTGCGCCGAGTACTGTCGGGATATCCTCATATATCTTCTTGTCATTGACCTCGATTATCTTGCCCTTTTCACTAAGCACAACATATTTGCCGTTACTTTCGATCATAGCAGCAGGAACAGCCTCTTTGACGCTTATATTTATCTTTGAAAAAAGCTGCTTTCCGATAGAAACCTCCTCGATATACGGGAACTTATGATATATATTCTCCTCACCCTTTGCAGTACTGCATGAAATAAGGCTGTCACCGTAGTTTATCAGAGATTCCTTTATTATATCCTCTGTATTGTACCTTGTTTCACCCTCGACACTGATCTCATCGACCTTAAAGAATACCGTGAACAAAATAACAATAAAAATCGTCAGCACCAGAATAACTGCCACAACTCCGAGTACAAACCTTTTAAGGCTCACAAGAAAGGGATTTGCAGGTCTTTTCGGAGGAGGAAGCGCCTTAAGATATTCTGTATCGTTATCGATCTTTATGGTCTCTGCCGTTGTTTTTCCGGAAACCTTGCTTTTTTCAGGACGCTGCTTTCCTTTTCCTGAAGAAGTCTTACCCGGTTTCGGAGAATTCTTTTCCTCGGACTTCATTTTTGACGCTGTATTCTTTACTTGTGACGGTACAGGTTTATTTTTCGGCTTCGCATTATTATTCGGCTTTCCTTTTCCCTGCGGTCTTTTGCCGGTACCGCTTCCGGAGGTGTCCTTATTCACTTTTCAATCCTCCGTTTCTTTTTATTTTGCTGAATAACAGAATTATCACACATCATGGTTTAATGTGTGATAATCGTATTATATTATTATTTCCCTTTGGTTGCAAGAACTTCTATGATAACAGAATAAATTCTTTTAGCCGAATCCGAAACTGCCATTTTCTTTGCATTTTCGGAATACTCCTTCAGTCTTGCAGGATCGGAAGCAAGCTTGTCTATCTCCTCTGTAAGCTTTTCGGGCGTAAGATCCTTTTCCTCGATCATTACTGCTGCATTCTTTTCAACGAGAGCCATGGCATTATGGAACTGATGATTCTCTGCAACATTAGGAGAGGGTATAAGTATAGAAGGCTTGCCCTTGACCTGTATCTCACTGAGTGTTATTGCTCCCGCACGGGCAATCACAAGATCAGCAGCAGCAAGACAAACAGGCATATTATTGATATATTCCCTTATGTCAAGATTCGGCGCATTGTCAAGATCAGCTCCCTTTTCCTTCAGTAGATCGGGGAACCATTTTCCATATTGTCCGTATGCATGGATATGCTGATACTTTCCGTCCTTTGCGCTTCTTGCGATAATATCGGCAAGGGATTCATTTACGATCTTTGCTCCGAGGCTTCCGCCAAAGGAAAGGATAACAGGCCTTTCATCAAGACCAAGCTCCTTTCTGCATTTTTCCTTATCTGCGGTAAGAATTTCTCCGCGGACAGGATTTCCTGTATTCACAAAGCGGGGATGCCCCTTAAAATGCTTTTCTGCAGCAGGCATGGCAAGCATTACCCTGTCGGCGTGTCTTGCAAGCATTTTATTGGTAACTCCGGGGAATGCATTCTGCTCATGGATAATTGTCGGTATACCAAGCTTTGCAGCTGCCCTGAGTACGGGACCGCTGACATATCCGCCTGTGCCTACACATATATCGGGATCAAATTCCCTGATGATCTTTTTTGCTTCTCTTCCTCCTGTTATCGCCTTTTTCACGGTGACAACATTATCCTTTAATCCTTTTGGAGAAATACTTCTGCTGAACCCCTGAACGCTTATCCCTCTGAACTCAAAGCCTGCCTGAGGTACGAGCCTTTCCTCCATACCGCCTGTTTTGCCGATATAAAGAATTTCCGCATCGGGCTGTCTTTCCTTAACATAGCCGGCAATAGCCAAAGCGGGATTGATATGTCCGGCGGTTCCTCCGCCTGCAAAAAGGATTCTCATATTCGTTCCTCCTATACCTTATCAAGATTTGAAGATCGTGAAATTGACAGAACTATTCCCATCTGCGCCATTAGCATTACCAGAGATGTACCTCCATAGCTGAAAAACGGCAGGCTGATACCTGTATTGGGAAGCCAGTCAGTGATAACCAAAATATTAAGTATAGCCTGTATACCGATCTGTGCAGAAAGACCTGTTCCGAGCATTGAACCGAAGGGATCATTTGCACCCATGGAAATGATGATACCCCTCCATACAAGGAAAATAAACAGAAGAAGTATGAGTATAGCGCCTACAAGTCCAAGCTCCTCGCATACAACTGCAAATACAAAGTCATTCTGTGCCTCAGGTATATACATATATTTCTGTCTTGACTGTCCAAGTCCAAGCCCCCATATACCGCCTGAACCAATTGCATAAAGAGAGTTTCTTGTCTGATAAGTAGTATCATAAAGATCTTCGCCGGGACTGCAGTTTAATGCCTGTCCCCAGCCGTCAAGTCTCTGCATGGCATAGCCGAGCTTTCCTGTAACAAGCAGACCTGCAATAAGCAGGGCGACTGCTATTCCGGCAATAATAAAGTATCTCTTTCTTACCCCTCCTATGAACATCATTATTGCGCCTAAAATGAGCATGATGACCATACCCGAATAATGAGGCTCCTTATAAAGAAGGAATATATAGATACCCGTCATAATAAGCGGAGGAAGCACTCCCCAAATAAATGTATGCATATCTCTGAAATGCTTTGACGACCAATCGGCTATTGCAAGTATAAGAGCAAATTTTGCGACCTCAGACGCCTGAAAGGAAAACAGTCCTAAATTCACCCACCTTTTGACATCACCGCTGCTTGCAAGTACATACAGCAGCAGTCCGACTCCTCCTAAATATATAAAAGGTGCCAGAAAATGAAATTTATGATAATCAAAATATGAAATAATTATCATTGCAGCAAATCCGAAAGCAGCAAATATCAACTGCTTTGTAAGATATTCCTGGCTGTTGTCCTCATATCGAAGAGCAGAGGGATAACTCGCGGAATACATCATTATCATGCCTATTATTACAAGAAGCAGTACGATAAAGCAGAAGGTCAGATCCATTCCGAGACGGTATGAAAACACCTTGATTTTGTTTTTTACTTTAGTTAAGCCCTTGCCGCCGGGAATATCCTTAAACTCAGGCTGATTGACCGGAGATCCCTTCGGCTGCAAAGCAGGTCTCTGCCGTGCGGGCGATGAGGAGCTATTCACTTATACTTCACTTCCTTTCAAAATTATCAGCAGCAGGCACCGCCAAATATGACCAGAGCAAGTGCTGCCGCGCAGAACAGTATTTCAACCAGACTGAATACAATTACGATTTTGACCTCTCCCCAGCCGCACATTTCAAAATGATGATGAATCGGGCTCATTTTGAATAATCTTTTGCCATGGGTAGCCTTAAAATATGTTACCTGCAATATTACAGAAAACATTTCTATTATATATACCGCACCTGCAAGAATAAGCAGTATCTCCTTATCCATACCGCAAAGCAGTGCACAAAGATATCCGCCGAGGTATAAAGAGCCTGTATCACCCATAAAGGTTTTTGCAGGGTGGAAATTCCAGATAAGGAAGCCAAGACAGCCTCCTGCAAGAGCCGCCGACATTACGGAAAGCCCTGTGCGTGTGGTATAGCCGGCTATCAGCATCATAAACAGTGAGGCAAAGAAGGTCACAGAGCCATCAAGACCGTCTATTCCGTCGGTGAGATTGACAGCATTTACAATACCTACAATAAGTATTGCGACTATCGGATAATACAGAATACCGATATCGACCATTCCGACAAAGGGTATCCATGTCTTTGTATCATCACCGAAAAGATGCATGGTAACAATATATACTATTGCCACAAAAAACTGCAAAAGCAGCTTTTGTCTCGGTGTAAGTCCGAGATTGCGCTTTTTTGCGACCTTAACATAGTCATCAAGAAAGCCTATTGCACCAAATGCCGCAGCCATCAGCAATCCGCCGTAAACCTTTGCGCTTTGCAGTGTTGTTTCAGGAGGTATGCTGTTCTTTATTTCCGTAAGATGATAAATGACCACACAAGCAACGGTAACTGCTATAGAGGAAATAATGAACATAAAGCCTCCCATTGTAGGAGTACCCTGTTTTCCCTTGTGCCATTTCGGTCCTTCCTCAAGTATAGTCTGTCCGAAATGAAGCTTCCTCAAAAAAGGCACAAGCCACATTCCAAGCAATCCCGAAACGGCAAAGGAAGCTGCCGCTGCAATAATCGTCCATATCCCAGACATTGTTTTGCTCCACCTTTCATTTACACCTTTGTTTTAAATACATATACCTGCAATCACTACATGATGCTGTTATCCTGATTGAATACAACGGTAATTACCGTATAAGGCGCGACCTCGGTATTCGGAAGGATATTCTGTGATTTTGCATACGTCTGCGCTTCACCGATAGACGAGCCTACTATGCATACATTCAGATTGTTCTGAGCCGCAAGATAGTTTACATCACTTACGCTGCAGTTCCTGAAATCAGGTACCTTGACCTTCTGCTTCTGACTTTCGGTATCAGTGTAAAGCACAACGGTTCCGCCCTTTGGAATAGTACTGTAAGCAGCAGGATTCTGTGCGAGAACGACCTTGCCCTTTCCGACAACCTCAGCCTTAAGGCCGTCCTTTTCAACTGCCTTCTTAGCAGCCTCAACATCTGTGTTATCATAGGTGCCGACTGTTGTATCAAGAAGTGATATTTCTTCATCGGAATATACCTTTTCGATTCCGAGATACGGAAGCACCTCGGTCATTATATTTCTGAAACAGGGACCGGCAACAGCAGAACCATAGTAATTGATCTCAGGATCCGGCGTATCAAAATAGCACAGAAGCGCGATCTCAGGATCCTCACACGGAGCTATTCCGCAGAAGGATGCGATATAGTCACTTGTAAGCTTACCATCTTCGTCAACGATCTTCTGAGATGTACCGGTTTTTCCTCCGATACGGTAGCCGGCAACATAACCGTTTGTAGCGCCGCCTGATTTTGCATTTGTCTCAAGCATTGAGCATATCTGACTTGCAACATTCTTACTGATAACCTGACGTTTTACTGTCGGCTCGGTATATTTTACTACATTTCCGTTATTATCCGTTATCTGTGAAACGACAAAGGGCTTCATAAGCTTTCCGCCGTTTGCGATAGCAGAGCAGGCTGTAACCATTTGTATAGGCGTTATCTTGAAGTTCTGTCCGAAGGAGGCTACCGCAAGATCCATAAGTCCCATTCCCGCAGGCTGACCTTCCTCTTGGAAGAAAATGCTGGAGCTTTCTCCGGGGAGGTCGATGCCCGTTTCCTCCGCAAATCCGAAGGCTACAAAATAATCATAGAATTTTTCTCTGCCGAGCATGGTACCCATCTGCATGAATGCAGGGTTGCACGAATTACAGAGCGCTTCGCCTATGGTCTGGCTGCCGTGACCCGAATAATCCCAGCAGGGAATAGCACTTGCGCCTTCATACGGTACCCATGAGCCGTCACACTGGAATGCCTTTTTATTGATATCTACCTTATTCTCGGAAAGCACCGCCGACGCTGTTATCATTTTAAATACGGAACCCGGAACATAGGTATCATTTACACCCTTGTTTCTCCACTGCTCCTGCAGTGCCTTTGAATAAGCAGCATCCTGTTTATCCTCAGGAAGCGCTTCAATTTCCTTTAGCTTTGCCGCAGAATGTACTTTAAACGGCTCATTAGGATTAAATGATTCCTCACAGGCAAATCCAAGTATCGCTCCGGTCTTTACATTCATCATAATTGCACAGCCTCGGTTGGCGACCTTGAATTCCTTAATAGTCTCCCTTACATATTTTTCCATTACAGCCTGTATGTTCTCATCTATAGTAAGAACAAGATTATAGCCGTCTGTCGCCTCGACCTTCTGTTCAAACTGATATGGCAGTGGGTTATTATATGCATCCTTTGCAATAACCACACGTCCGGCATTACCCTTGAGCTCCTCGTCATACTGTACCTCGATACCGCTCAGTCCCTGGTTGTCATTTCCCACAAAGCCAAGTACATCACCTGCAAAATTGTCATGGGTATAATAACGCTTATAGGTCTCCTGAAGCTGAATGACACCGCTGATATCATCCTCCTCATAGATCTTGTCTATGAATTTAAGCAATTCATCCCTTACGTCCGCATCGACCTTTTTCTTGAGGAGCACATAGTATGATTCATCATCATGTGAATCGTTAAAAATCTCATCACTGTTAAGTCCAAGTATAGACGCAAGTCCGTCGGCAACCTTTCTCCTTTTTTCATCCGATGCATCCCTGAACTCCGCAGGCGCAAGCACAACGTCCCAGACAGTAACGCTCTGTGCAAGAACATTTCCGTTCTTATCATAAATACTGCCTCTTTTTGCTGAAACGGTAGAATCTTTAAGCTGCTGTTCTACAGCTCTGCTCTGCAGATCCTCAGCCTGCACCACCTGAAGCCAGAAAAGCCTTGCAAAAACTAATCCGAATCCAAGGAAAATAATAATAAGCATTATTGCTATTGTTCTGTTTTTGAGCTTTACCCTTGCTCCAATTTTTGCCATTTTTCCTTCACCCCCGCGTTTATTATAAATAAACAAGTTCTTTGTTTCAATAGTTTTTTATTATCTCCTAAAAAACGCAAACTGCACCGAAAGAGCAAACTCCGACCTTCACTCCTTCGCTGCAGCTCACCCTTAAACAGCATATTGGAATACCTGTCCTCTTATGACTAAACCAATACTTTTTATCTGCCTTCAAAGTAAATTTACATAAATGTACTGTTAAAAGCATTCTGTATAAAAGTAAATACGCTGTCGCCTTTGCTTTCATCCATTATCTTGCCCTCATCACCCGAAGCCATGAATACAAACTGCTTCTGGGCATTCTTAACGGGAGTCATATGAAGCTTTGTTTCAGCATAGTTTTTTACATAGTCATTTGTAAGTACCTTATCAATATCAATCTGATAGCGTGTTGCTTCCTCCTGAATCGCTGCAAGCTTTGCCTTGCTGCTGGTTATCTGGTCATTTATCTCATTAAGCTCGGCACTGAAATGCACCATCATTGTCGCCACTCCTGCAAGTACTGCTGTAAGAAGAAGAACACTAAAAATTGTAAAGGGATTTCTTTTTCTTCTCTGAGACTTTGCTGAGGAACCCTGGCTGATGCTGATTATCTGCCCTGTTTTTTTTCTTTTCTTTGATCTTTTATCCGCTGCCGACATTACCATTTCGCTGCTTTCCGCCAAACGGGTAGTATCAAGCGCAGCACTATTACGTTCAGCTGCCATGTCACTGTCTCCTTATATACCTTAGTCATTGATTATCTCACTTATTCTTTCGCAGCACCTGAGCTTTGCGCTGCGGCTTCGCGGATTTTCTGAAAGCTCATCCTGCTCCGCTTCAACGGGCTTTTTAGTAACAGCCCTTGCGCTCGGCTTTCTTCCGCATACACATATAGGGAAATCCTTCGGGCATATACAGCCCTGATACCATTTAGCCATCCTCTGCTTTACCATTCTGTCTTCAAGTGAATGGAATGTTATTACTGCAAGACGGCCTCCTGCCTTTAAGGACGAAAATGCACCGTCCAATCCTTCGGAAAGACGGTCAAGTTCACCATTTACAGCTATCCTGAGCGCCTGAAAGGTTTTTCTTGCAGGATGCTTATCATGGCGTTTTGCTGCGGGATATGCGCTTTTTACTGTTTCAGCAAGATGCAAAGTTGTTTCTATCGGGGATATTTTCCTTTCTCTTTCAATTGCTCTTGCGATATTCACCGCGTATTTTTCTTCACCGTACATAGAAAGTATCTTCACTATGTCACGGAAATCCCATGTATTTACTATATCAGCGGCAGTCATACCGCTCTGGCTCATTCTCATATCAAGAGGAGCATCCTTATGATAGGAAAATCCCCTGTCTGCGCTGTCAAGCTGATGTGATGATACACCTATATCAAGAAGCACTCCGTCAAGTCTGCCTGTTTCAAGCTTCTCACAAACAGACGGTATTTCTGAAAAATTCGACTGTACAACAGTCACTCGGCTGTCATTTCCGAAGCGTTCATTAAGTACTTCTATCGCATCCGGATCCTGATCTACACAAATCAGCCTTCCATTTTCTCCGAGACGGCTCAGTATTCCTGAGGAATGTCCCCCGCCGCCGGCAGTACCGTCCAGATATGTTCCGTCCGGTCTTACAGCAAGAGCCTCCATTGTCTGTTCAAACAGAACCGGCTTATGACAAAATTCCATATCTTCACCTCATCAAAGATCCAGAGAAGCCATGATATCATAAACCTCTTCGTCTGTAAGATCACAGTTATATTCCTTCCACCTTGCAAGATCCCATATCTCGACCTGGGAGCCTGCTCCGTTTATTACAACATCCTTGCTCAGCCCTGCATATTCTATAAGCGCCTGTGATAAAAGCACTCTGCCCTGTTTATCAGGTCTGCATTCAACTGCGCTTGAAAAGAAAAATCTTCTGAGCTTAACTACTGTTGCAGAGGGCTTTGAAGCAATATCCGCTCCGAGCTTTTCCCAGCCCTCCTTTGAGAGTATCATTACTGTTTTATCCTTACCCTTTGTGGCATAAAAAACTTCACCAAGCTCCTCACGGAACTTAGCGGGAATTATTACTCTGCATTTAGAGTCAATATTATGTTCATATGTTCCTATCAACATAATAACCACCACAAAATCATTCATGATCCGACAAATTTCAGGGTTCATGTTGCACAATATGCCACGATCCCCCACACGATATATTATAGCTTAATCAGATACTAAAATCAAGGCATATCAGGCAATTTTACAATATTTTTATCATTCCCTTCAGGCATTTTAAAAGCTTCTTTCTGAGAATAAAAAAACGGCTGTCATGCTAAAAAGCACAACAGCCTGAGTATTTTTTATTCTGTTTTATTCTGTACAGGTGACTCTGAATCGCCTCCGACAGGTATCAGCATCGTACTGCTGTCGCCTGCAACAGTCTGAGGAAGCTTGCCGTCCCATTTCTCAAGATACATCTGACGGAGTATCTTATCTGTAAGGGATTTCTCAAGGAGATCATTTGCCTTTGCCTCAGCCTCTGCTGCAACTACCTTTGCCTCAGCATCTGCCTTTGCTTTTGCAATTTTGGTCTCATTTTCGTAGTTAGCCTTGAGCTGCTGCTGTTCGGCAATCATTTTTTCCTCAACAGCCTTTTCAAAGGCATCTGAGAAATCTATATTTGTCATTGCGACCGTCTGGATATCAACATAGAATTTTTCATCTATTGCCTTCTTTATCGCTTCCTCAACAAGAGGAGACATCGAAGCACGGTCTGCAATAATATTCATAGCCTTATATGAGGAAAGGATAGCCTTTGTCTTTTCTATCGCAACAGACTCTATCCTGCTCTGCAAAGCGTCAAGTGAACCGTACTGCTCGGCGATCTTAATGGATTTATCTGACATGATCTTATACTGCACTGTCATCTGTATATCCATTGTCTGAGCATCTGAGGAATATGTACCCGTCTGAATCGGTATAGTCTGTGTCTTGGTATCATATTTCTGAATGGTATTTGTGATCCAGAAATCGAAATAAGTACCAGCCTCGCGGATATTATTTGCCTGTCCGAGGAATTTTACCACAGCTACCTCACCTGTGTCAACAGTATATACACTCATCGGTACGCATATAAAGCCAAGCAGAGAAAGAATAACAGCAGCTATACCGACACCCTTCAGCCCCTTGTTCTTCTTTTTGAACCCGAAGGAGCAAAGAGCAATACTGCCTGAAATAAGCAGAAGGAATACAAAAATCAACAATACTCTGATCGTCATAAAAATACACCTCTTTCACCATCTGTACAATATAATACAGATTGTTAAAACATTAACACTCTTTCTTAAAAAAATAACAGCCTTTTTTCCATGGAGCACATTGTGCAAAGCCATTGAAGATATTATATCACCTGCAAAGAAAAAATCAATAAAGAATTTGTAAATAATATTTTTCCGATATATTAAGGACAGGCAAAAACAAATCTGCCTGTCCAAAAAAGAATCAATCTGTCATTGTAAGGAATAAATGCAGGAGATCCTTAAAGCTCTCAGACCATGTAGTTTCATGGTGAGGCGCGCCTTCCTTTATTTCCATGCTGATCTTTCCGGCGGGATACTTATCCTTCATAAAAGCGTAAAGCGCCTTCATACCCGTACAGATTTCCTTTTCCATTCCCTCTGCACTTCCTGACATCATATAAAGATATGGCATTTCGTTCTTTATATAAGCGCATATCCAGTTGTTTACATCCTCCGGCGCATAAACAAGATACAGCGGAACAGGTGAAAAAACTCCCGCACAGCAATATTTATCAGGGTGAGACAAAGCCGTATAGAAGCTCATAAGACCTCCGCATGAGCTTCCGCAGAAGGCTGTATTCTCTGCTCCCTTCTTCACGGGAAAGCGTTCCTCTATTACAGGCATAAGTGTCTTTATTATAAAATCATCATAAGCCTCACCATCAGGTGTAATCATCATTTCCTTCGGCATTCCGGGAGGCGGAGTAAGTCTGCCGATCGATGCCGGAGTAAGCTCGCACGCTCTTCCAAGCTCGGTCTGTTCGCTGAATATCCCGACAATAACCGCTGCTTTTCCGCTTTTTTCATATTCCGCTCTCACAGCCTCTCTCGTATACCAGCACCCGAATCTTACATTATCATCCTCGAACAAATTCTGCCC
>CACXDV010000033.1 GCA_902766585.1 uncultured Ruminococcus sp. | reverse complement strand
AGTGAACAGGAGAGCAGCGAGGAAAGCATTGATTATTCAGAAATGACAGGAGAAATGACTACGGTGCTGAAAACTACTGATGATCTGCACCGAGGTAATCTGATACTGATAAATAAGGAGCTTTCCTGTCGCTATGACGGTGATAATATTAAGGAAATGGTCGGTATTAAGTCGGATTCTTATATGATTATCGACAATAATGTAAGTCTTGATCCTGATGTTACAATGCATTTCAATGATATGATGGATGAATTCGCCTCAAATTATTATGAAAATGAGCTTATGGTCGCCTGCGGTTACAGGGATTATAATACTCAGGCTCATCTTTATTTTGAGGAAATAAGAAAGGAAGGCGAGGAGGTCGCTGAAAAGTCAGTAGCGCCTCCGGGCTACAGTGAGCATCAGTCGGGATATTCTCTTGACCTGAATCTCAATAAGGAGGAAGGACTTGGCGGGATAGACTATGACGGAGACGGTATCTATTCATGGATAAACAGCCATTGTGATGATTACGGCTTTGTGGTAAGATATGCAAAGGGCAAGGAGGATGTTACAGGCTTTATTTATGAGCCTTGGCATTTCAGATATGTCGGATTGCCTCACAGTACTTACATGACAAATAATGATCTTGTGCTTGAGGAATATCTTGATAAGCTTAAGGAATACAGCAGCGATTCGCCCTTATTCATTAAGGATGTAAACGGCAGGGACTGGCTTGTTTATTATGTCGGTGAAAGCGGTGATTATGAAACGGAGATACCTGTTCCTGAAAATAAGAATTATCAGATCTCCGGCGATAATTACAGCGGATTTATCGTTACAGTTGAATTATAAAAAAGAAAGAATGGTGTATTAAAATGGATTATATTATTTCGGACAGGGTAAAAACACTCAAGCCTTCGGCAATAAGAGAAATATTCAAATATGCTGCCGATCCGTCTGTAGTATCGCTTTCTGCGGGAAATCCCGCGCCCGAGGCATTCCCCGTTAAGGCTATAGAAGAAATATCTGCTTCTATTCTTTCAAAGGAGCCTGTTTCAGCCTTGCAGTACAGTGTTACAGAGGGCTATCCCCCGCTCAGAAAGGCTGTATGGGAGCATATGCAGAATAAATACAATGTCGGCGGTGCAGATGATGATATTCTCATTACATCAGGCGCACAGCAGGTTATGGACCTTTTTACAAAAACTGTATGCAACGAGGGAGATACTGTTATCTGTGAGGCACCGAGCTTTATCGGTTCGCTCAATTCCTTCCGTTCATATAACTGCCGTCTTTGCGGTATTCCCGTTGAGAAGGACGGAATGAATATCGAGGCGCTGGAAAATGCGCTTAAAACAGAAAAGAATGTACGCTTTATTTATATAATTGCTAATTTTCAGAATCCTTCGGGAATAACTACAAGTCTTGAAAAGCGTAAGGCTATTTATGAGCTGGCTGATAAATACGGTGTTATGATCCTTGAGGATAATCCTTACGGTGAACTGAGGATAAGCGGTGAAAACGTTCCGTGTATTAAATCCTTTGATACAAAAGGTATAGTGCTTTATGCCGGTTCGTTCTCAAAGGTGCTTTCACCCGGAATGAGACTCGGCTTTGCTATAGGTCCGAAGGCTGTTCTGCAAAAAATGATAGTTTGCAAGCAGGGGGAGGACGTACATACAAATTCATGGGCTCAGATGGTGGCTTACAGATTTATGACAGAATATGATTATGAAGCGCATCTGAAAGGGCTTCGTGAGATATATAAAAAGAAGGCTGAATTCTGCATGGAGCTTCTTGATAAATACCTTGTCCCCGGGGGTATTAGCTATGACAGGATAGAGGGAGGACTATTCATCTGGTGCAGTCTGCCTGAAAATGCCCGTATATCTATGACGGAATTTTGTAAGCAGGCTGTGCTGAATAAGGTCTGCGTTGTGCCGGGTAATGCGTTTCTTACAGACGAAGCACAGCAGAGCCGTTCCTTCCGTATCAATTTTTCTACTCCTACTGATGAACAGCTCGAAAAGGGTATACGCATACTCGGCAGACTTGCAGCGGAGCTTTTGTAATAATAACTTCTGAATAAAAATATATCAGTTAAGGAGGTGGGACACTTGAAGAAAAAGAAAAGCAGCAGCCGGCGTGTTAAGCTGATGATGATAATCAATCCTCGTTCCGGCAGGACAAAGCACAGCCTTCTTGCCGGAAAAACTGCGGAAATGTTTGCAAAGAACAATATTGAAGTCGCGGCTTATTTTACTTCGCCTGATTATAATGCCGATTATCTCGTTCGTGAGCATGGAAGGGATTATGATATAATCGGCGTATGCGGCGGTGACGGTACTATCAGTGAGGCTATAACCGGTATTATGGAATCCGGACTTGACAGACCGCTGGGATGTATTCCTATGGGTACGACTAATGACCTTGCACGCAGTCTCGGACTTGCCGCCAATTCCGACAAAGCGGTAAAGATTATTGCAACGGGTATTCCGTACAGCTTTGACATAGGAAGCTTCAATAGTGATTATTTTGTATATATAGCTTCTTTCGGAGCTTTTACAGAGGTGTCCTATGCTACTCCTCAGAAGGCAAAGAATATTTTCGGCAGGCTTGCCTATATCTTCAGCGCTGTGAAATATATGACGAAAATAAAATCCTATCATGTTAATGTCGTGACTGATGACAGGAGCTGTGAGGGGGATTATATTTTCGGCGCAATTACCAATTCACGTTCGGTTGCGGGTATTTTTAAATTCAATAATGATATGGTAGACTTTGATGACGGAAAATTTGAGGTCATGCTTATAAAGCGTCCAAAGAGCCTCCTCAATGCTTTCGCAACATTGATGTCTATGATGAACCGTTCGTATAAGCACGATAATATTATCCTGTTTCATGCTTCTGACATAACTATAAACTCAGAAGAACCTCTCGATTGGGCTATAGACGGTGAGCACTTCAATGACGGCAGGGAAATTAAAATAAAGAATCATCATAAGGCTGTTGACATTATTATGAAAAAGCATAACAAACACTGATGTCCGACTCTTTACGGTTATAATAATTCTGACTGTTGTACTGATTAGGTACAGCAGTCATTTATTTTTAGTAAATCCGTTTTTTCTCGCATATATATGTAATTTTTAATAAAAAACTGTTGACAAAAGCCTTCTGTTGTGATATTATATTAGAGCAGTGGTTCGCTGTTTATATTTGGTCCGGTAGTTCAGCTGGTTAGAACGCTAGCCTGTCACGCTAGAGGTCGACGGTTCGATCCCGTTCCGGATCGCCATTTGGCT
>CACXDV010000032.1 GCA_902766585.1 uncultured Ruminococcus sp. | reverse complement strand
TTCTTTACCGTTCTGTGAAAATCACCCTTTTTCCTGTTGGTCAAGGTGCAAAAAGAAGTAAAATCGTGACAGCCGATAATATTCTCCGCTGCCCGATTCATACCTTCAATATCAAGGGAATACCAATAATGATAAGCATATCCGTCCAAAAAAGGATTTCTTATATCGGCATTCCATATTTTATAAATATACTCCTTACCCTTGCATGAATATCTTGCATGAAAATCCTCAGGAACCTCTTTTGCAGATAAAACAGATATATCGGGAGGAAGAAAATTATTCAGCGCATGGGGTATCCTTTCCAGCGGGATACGAAAATCTGTTTTAAAGCTGATACAATACATATTTGCGTGAACACCCGCATCTGTACGGCTGCATCCCTTTATTTCGGCAGTTTCTCCTATAACGGAGTACAAAGCACTCTGAAATACCTCCTGTACGGTAACGGCATTGTTTTGAACCTGCCATCCGTGATATTTTTTTCCGTCATACGCTATAGTAAGTAATATATTTCTCATATTCTCCTCTTATATCACAGGCTGAAAAATCGTATTCGTAAAAATAACAGCAGCAAAAATAACAACAGAAATAATACTTGCTGCAAGGTCAATTTTACTGAAACGAAGCACCTTCATCCTGGTTTTATTCTTTCCTCCGTTATAGCATCGGCATTCCATCGCCATTGCAAGATCGTTTGCACGTCTGAACGAGGAAACAAACAATGGTATCAGTACAGGTGTCAAAGCCTTAACACGCTGAAATACATTTCCGCTTTCCATATCAGCGCCCCTTGCCTTCTGCGCATTCATTATCTTGTCCGTTTCCTCAAGAAGCACAGGAATAAACCTGAGCGCAATAGTCATCATAAGCGCGATCTCATGTACCTTAACATGAAATATCGTCAATGGCTTCATCAATCTTTCCAATCCATCGGTCAGATCCGTCGGTGATGTAGTATATGTCAGAACCGCGCTGACCATCATAAGGATCGTTATTCTGACAATAACAAACAAGGCATTATATATTCCTCCGGTAGTTATCTTTAATATCCATAACTCGCACAATACGTCGCCTGAGCCATAAAACAAATTCAAAATACCGGTGATAATTATTACAAAGATTATCATACGAAGACTTTTCAAATATTTTAAAAAACTTATGCCTGTCAACAGAATTATCAGAATTGAAAATAATGACATCAATAAAAGTGAAACAAAATTCTTACATAAAAAAATAACAACTATATATGTTATCAGAAGCAGTATCTTGCTTCGGGGATCCATCCTATGTATCGGCGATTTTCCCGGCAAATACTGTCCTAAGGTTATTTCTCTTACCAAGGAAAGCTCCTCCTATTTTGCTTATCATACGCCTGATAAGCAATTCAAAATTTCATTAAAGCCTTGTTCAACGGTCAGTACGCTTGTATCTACATTGAAGCCCTTCTTTTTAAGCATCTGCATTATCCTGGTGACCTGAGGTACCTGCAAGCCTATTTTCTCAAGCTCATCACCCTTAGAAAAAACATTTTCAGTAGTATCAAGAGCGATTTTCTTTCCATGAGACATTACAAGTATCCTGTCTGCTATTCTTGCAATATCCTCCATACTGTGTGAAACAAGCAATACGGTATTCTTCCTTACCCTATGATAATCAACTATCTGAGATAAGAGCGCTTCTCTGCCCAAAGGATCAAGTCCCGCGGTAGGCTCATCAAGTATCAGAACATCAGGATCCATTGCAATAACTCCTGCAATAGCTGCTCTTCTCTTTTCTCCTCCGGAAAGCTCAAAGGGTGAAACCAAAAGCTGATCCTCTCTGAGTCCTACAAATTCAGCAGCCTTATGGATCCTTTTATCCGTTTCATCATCATCAAGCCCCATATTATGCGGACCGAAGGCAATATCCTTATATACAGTTTCTTCAAAAAGCTGGTATTCGGGATACTGAAATACCATTCCGACACGAAAACGTATATTTCGTATTTTCTTTGGTTCATCCCAAATATTCTTTTCATCAAAAAATATATTCCCCTCAGTCGGTTTAAGAAGACCGTTGAGAAGCTGTATCAATGTGGATTTGCCCGAACCGGTATGGCCTATTATACCGACAAATTCACCCTTTTCAATTTCAAAGCTTACATTATCAAGAGCCTTTTTTTCAAAGGAGGTACCTGTACTATATACAAAGCTAATATTTTCAGCCCTTATCAGAGACATTAATGTTCCTCCCTGCCTTATTCTCCTGCAAAAGCGATGCAAGAGCCTCTACACATTCCTCTTCGTTCAAAACACATACCGGAAGCTCATATCCGCATCCCTTGAGCTTATAAACAAGCTCTGTAGCCTGCGGAACATCAAGACGGTGCTTTTTCAGCATTTCAACCTTTGAGAATACCTCTCTCGGAGTGCCGTCAGTCAGCACCTTTCCAGAATCCATTACTATTACCCTGTCGGCAAGCACAGCTTCCTCCATATAATGAGTTATAAGTATTATGGTTATTCCCATTTCCTTATTTAAACGGCTTATAGTAGATATTACCTCATATCTTCCCTGAGGATCAAGCATTGCCGTCGGCTCATCAAGAACAATACATTCCGGTTCCATGGCAATTATTCCCGCTATGGCAACACGCTGTTTCTGTCCTCCTGAAAGCTTATCGGGAGAATGTGTACGGTATTCGTACATACCGACAGTTTTCAATGCATTATCAACTCGCCTGCGTATCTCCTCGGTAGGTACGCCGAGATTTTCACAGCCGAAAGCTACATCCTCTTCAACTACGCCGGCTACTATCTGATTATCAGGATTCTGCAAAACAAGACCTACACTTTTTCTTATTTCAAATAATCTGTCATCATCCTTGGTATTAATGCCGTTTACATAAACATCTCCCGTAACAGGCAGATACAGTGAATTGAAATGCTTGGCAAGTGTGGATTTGCCTGAGCCGTTATGTCCTACAATAGCGACAAATTCTCCCTTGTTGATCTCCATATCAACACCCTTCAGCGCAAAGCTGTCGGTTGAAGCATCTTCATCACTATCATATTGAAAATATACATTACAAACCTGAATGAATTTATCCATTCTATCTCTCCTAATACACTGCGGACTATTTTGAGCTTTCCCATATCGCAGTGCTTCCGCAGGGCAGTGTAAGCCCGCTCTGTGTAACATGAAGTCCTATCTCCGAACTCGAAACCCTGCCGCCAAACTCAGGCTTTATCATTACACTGAGCAGATATTCCATTACCGACGGCGGAAGTCCTGTAGTATACGAATTAAGTATAAAAAATTCAGCATTATCGGAAAGTATCGGAATACAAAGCTCTACAAGCGAAAAAAGCTGTTCCTCAAGCTTCCAAACCTCTCCGCCGGGACCTCTGCCGTATGAAGGCGGATCCATTATGATGCCGTCATATTTATTTCCGCGTCTTTGCTCACGCTGAACAAATTTGACACAGTCATCTACAAGCCAGCGTACAGGCTTATCGGAAAGACCGCTGAGAGCGGCATTTTCCTTTGCCCATTGTACCATACCCTTTGAGGCATCAACATGACATACGCTTGCCCCTGCCTCAAGACACGCTAAGGTCGCCGCTCCTGTATAGGCAAACATATTCAAAACCTTAATTGGTCTATCAGCGCCTCTTATCTTTTCGGAAACAAAATCCCAGTTTACTGCTTGTTCCGGAAATACGCCTGTATGCTTGAAACCCATAGGCTTTATCCCGAACCTGAGATTCTTATATCCTATCTGCCACTGTGAAGGGACTTTCTTATTATACTGCCATGCACCACCGCCACTGGAGCTTCTTTTATAACGCGCATGGGCATTTTTCCACAAAGGATTCTTTTTGTCAGTTTTCCATATGATCTGAGGATCGGGACGAATGAGAATAATATCTCCCCATCTTTCAAGCCTTTCTCCTTCAGAGCAGTCTATCAGCTCATAATCCTGCCACTGTGCTTCTCTCATTTACTCTACCTCATTTTTATCATAAGATACAATTATTATAATTTTTTTGACCTGTATTGTCAACCGTTTCAAAGCAAAAACAGAACAGAAGTAAAATTCTGTTCTGTCTTGTCATTATCATTTATTATTTTTTAAGCCTTCTTTGCGGAACAGCCTGACACAAGAATAGCTCCCTTATCTGCTGATGTTACAAGAGAAGCATATCTTGCAAGATAGCCTGTAGTGATCTTCGGCTCTCTGGGCTTCCATTCAGCGCGGCGCTTTGCAAATTCTTCATCGCTGAGCTGAACATTTATTGTATTGGCATTGATATCTATTTCAATTATATCTCCGTCCTTGATAAGAGCGATAGGACCGCCTGCGGCAGCTTCAGGTGAAACGTGACCGATAGAAGCTCCTCTTGTTGCACCTGAAAAACGTCCGTCTGTTATCAGGGCAACTGTGCTGCCAAGTCCCATACCCATAATAGCAGATGTAGGATTGAGCATTTCTCTCATTCCCGGACCGCCCTTGGGACCTTCATAACGGATCACAACAATATCTCCGGCAACTATCTTTCCGCCGTTGATCGCTGCCATTGCATCCTCTTCACAATCAAATACCTTTGCAGGACCTGTATGCCTCAGCATCTCAGGAGCAACAGCGCTGCGCTTAACAACACATGAATCAGGTGCAAGATTGCCCTTAAGTACTGCTATTCCGCCTGTCTTGCTGTAGGGATTTTCTACAGGTCTGATAAGCTCTGGATTCTTATTGATCGCGCCGCTTATATTTTCGGCAATTGTTTTGCCTGTGCAGGTGATTATATCTGTTTTGAGCAGACCAAGCTTATTGATCTCACTCATAACAGCATAAATACCGCCGGCTTCATTCAGATCCTCCATATATGTATGACCTGCAGGCGCAAGATGACAAAGGTTAGGAGTATGTGAGCTGATATCATTTGCAATATCAAGATCAAGCTCAATTCCACATTCATGTGCAATAGCAGGAAGATGAAGCATACTGTTTGTGCTGCATCCGAGAGCCATGTCCATTGTAAGAGCATTACGGAATGCATCCTCAGTCATTATATCACGAGGACGGATATTCTTCTCAAGCAGCTCCATGATTTTCATGCCGGCATGCTTCGCAAGCTGTATCCTCTCCGAATAAACCGCAGGTATAGTACCATTTCCTCTGAGTGCCATACCCAGAACCTCGGTAAGACAGTTCATAGAATTTGCAGTATACATTCCTGAGCAGGAACCGCAGGTAGGACATACCTTGTTTTCAAACTCATTAAGCTCTTCTTCTGTAATTCTTCCTGAATTATAGGAGCCTACTGCCTCAAACATACTTGAAAGGCTTCTCTTCTTTCCCTTTACATGACCTGCAAGCATAGGACCGCCGCTTACAAAAATCGTCGGTATATTCAGTCTTGCAGCAGCCATGAGCAGACCGGGAACATTCTTATCACAGTTCGGAACCATTACAAGCGCATCAAATGCATGAGCAATAGCCATACATTCTGTAGAATCAGCGATAAGGTCACGGGTAACAAGAGAATACTTCATGCCCTTATGTCCCATAGCAATACCGTCACATACAGCAATAGCCGGGAATACAACCGGATTTCCGCCTGCCATAGCAACGCCCTGCTTAACGGCATTGACTATTTTATCTATGTTCATATGTCCGGGTACGATTTCATTATATGAGCTTACGATACCGATAAGAGGCTTTTCTATTTCCTCATCTGTCATACCTAAAGCTCTGAGAAGTGAACGCTGAGGAGTACAGCCTACTCCCTTTTTCATTGAATCACTATTCATAATAATTACCTGCCTTTATAATATTAATACAGCAAAATGCCTCATAAGGACTATTATAAGATTTTATGATTTTATTGTCAATGGTTTTGTTTCATTTTTCATATTGCTGCTCTATCCAATGCATCAGTACATCAACTATATATTCTATTTCTTTTTCTGAAAGCTGCTTATCCTTTTCTATACCGTACCATTTATTAAGACAGTCACGGCAGCAGCAGGCACAAGCGTGCTGTGCAAGAAAAGCCGGATGGCCTCTCATCGAAGTCTGCTTTCCGTCATTCGGTATATACTCCGGAGCTAATCTTTTTCTGATAAAATCATATGTATGAGACCTTATCTTATCCATTCCCTTTTCATTTATGTATTCAATATCAGCGGGACTCAGTTTGAAACGGGAACGGAATTCTGATCTGCTCAGCCGTAAAAAGATATCCGGAATTTCAGGCAAAGCTTGAGGAGTATAGTTTATACCCGCCTTCTGAGCCTGAGACATCTGCAGTTTGCGTTCAATATGATACTGCCTCCCATCCTTTATAAAAACTGTCCCCGTCTGTTTGAAATAAAAGCTTACATTTGCTTCAATACATTGCCGTCTTAAATCAAGCACCCAGTCATAATCACACGGACGTACATTTTCACCCGATTCGCCTCCGCATACAACACGGCTTATTTTACCCGAAGAAAGATAAGATGAAATATCCGTTTTTCCTAAAAGAGGTTCAAGAATAATTTCCTTCTTAACGGACGGTATTTCTAAAAAAACAGGAAGCCTTCTGTCCGCCTCCTCCTGATTTTCACAGGTCGCAATAAGCGTGACATTTTCGTAGCCTTCTCCCCAGTCATCAGGCAAACATTCCATTATCCTGACTACTCTTTTTGTAATTATCTTGAATTCAAGCTCCTGACGCTGACGAATGATTTTCCAGATATCGTCTCTCCATTCATCTGCCTCATCAATAAAAAAATCCGAGGTCATACAGGTATATACGGGATTATCGGCTTCGGTTATCTTATAGCTTCCGTCCCTCTTCTTTTTCATGGGCAAATCAAACTGCGCTGTTTTGGCAACGATACTGCTGTCCTTACCAAAGCTTCCGTCTCTCCTGTAAACATAACAATTCATACACCCGCTGCTGTATTTTTTGCAGCCATGCCACGGGTTCCATATTGCCATTTTGATCACCTGCCTTCAATTGCTTATATTATACCATTTTTCCGATAAAAATAAATACCCTGCCGCGTTCAAATTAAAAACACGGCAGGGTATTTTAATCGGTTCTTACTGTATAACTGCCTTTGACGGCAATAGAATCATTTTTCTTATCAATTTCAATATACGGGAAAACAAGGTCTTTGTCCGAAGCCTTAATCACACTGACATAATCAAACAGAGTGAATGAAAGTATACTGTTTTCAATGACTTTACTGTCTGTAAGAAGCTCAAGTCTCTCAGAATTATATCCCATTTCATCAACTGCGATCTCAATCAAAGCAGAAGAATCCTGAGCCGTCATCAGTCCTGTTACCTTCATTATATCATTTTGCTCACTGAAATAACTCAGAGTTTCAGTGTATTCTTTCGCGGCATCAGTATTCATTATTATAAACAGACATTGACTCAGCATTGTTTTCATGCCGCTGTTCCTTTCAAGAGCATGAATTGCTTCCCTGACTGTCGGTCCGTCCGATTTCATAAGCTTTTCATGGTTCTTTACAGAATCCGATTCAGTATCAAGTACCAGCAAGGTCAGCTCATATCCGTTTTCAGTCTTATCTATCCCCATACCCTGAATTATTATCCTTTGATTAAGCTGCGCGGCGTTGCATCCGCTGAATATTGTCACCGTAATTATACATATAAATAACACTGATGCTGCCGCCGTCTTTTTGCTTACGCTTTTCAGCTTCAGGAAAACAATTGCGGCAAAAGGAATTATAACAGAAAATATAAGTGTTCCATAAAATACCACTGACTGCTGAAATATTAATTCTGAAAAATCAGGATTCAAACAGCAAAAAACAGCAGCCAGTGACAGCCCTGCCGGAATCAGTAAAGAGGAAACCCTGAATTTAAAATGCCTGCTCGTTTCATTTATAATATAAAGATCTGTCGTTACGGCAGTAAAGCCTAACGCTGTTACAGCAGAAAGGAAAACCGCATTTAGCCTCTGTAAAACACCCGAGCCTTCAATGGAATGGAAAAGCGGATATTTTATTCCGATCAGATAATTTCCAAGTGAACCGAAAACCAGTATAAATATCATTATAAGGAAAATATACTGGAAAATATTCCATAGCATACAATTCCGAAAAAAATTGCCCTTTGCTTTTTTACACAGAATAAACATCAATGCTATTTCCTGTGCCTGAGAAAATAAGGTTATTATGCCGCGGCTATTATACGAAATCGAAAAGGTTCCTCCAAGACCGATTTTATCAACCGAAAATGACGGAATAAGGCACACGACAAATAATACTGACAACAGCAAAGAAAAAATCACTACAACAGATGAAAACCTTACTATTGCCTCAACTCCGCGTGTCGCGGAATATATTGAAAAAATAAGAAGAAATATAATACACAGCATTGTATTAAAACTGTTTCCGGTAAGCTCTGAAATAAAACTGTACAGGTCATATATATGAAACAAAAACAGGAAAGAAAAAAACAATCCGTATCCGCCGTTTATCAGCCATATCTCAGAATCAGTACTAAGCTTACGATACTGTATCACGGAATATAACAATAAAAATGATATAACGGAAAAAATCAGAAGCGAAATAATTATTTCCTGAAATGAGCCTGTACTGTTTATTGCTGACGGATATAAAAGAATTGTAAATAGCTTATATACAAAAAGAAGTCCGAACAACTGACCGCTGCTTATAATTCTTTCACTGCTCAATTTCATTCTACCTCCGAACCGGGCATATTCTGAACGGTAATCGTATCCTTATTCAATGTCTTCCACCCTGCTCTTACAAAAACATCTCTGAAGGAATTTGCTCCGAACGGCGAAAGCGGTGATGTGTACGGTATCCCAAAGCTTGTTTTGCTGCAAAGATTCAGAAGCATCAGACAGAAAAGAAGCGATACTCCCCATATGCCGAAAATTCCTCCCGCTAAAGTGAACAAAAGCCTTAAAACTACTACAGGCGCGTATAAATTCGGTATTACATAGGAGCTTATAACTGCTACTGCTACAACCATAAGCGCCGGCGCACCGATAAGACCTGCATTTATTGCAGTATCACCTATTACCAGACCTCCTACTATGCTTACCGCGTATCCGAGAGGCTGAGGCATTCTGAGTCCTGATTCCCTCATAAGCTCATAAACTATCTGTATCATCAGAGTCTCTGCCATAAGAGATAGGGGCGTTGCGGCAATAGACGACGCTATCTTATTCAACAATAAAGTCGGAAATATCTCCGGATCAAATGTGCCGAGCGCTACAAATATTCCGGGTAACAATACGGCAATAAAAAATGCAGCATATTTCAGCCACCTTGTAAAAGTAGAAAAAAACGGACGATTTGTATAATCATCAATGGTCTGAAAGTATTCGGCAAAAAGATACGGGACTATCAGCGCTCCGGGTACACCGTCAACAAGCACCGCTATTCTCCCCTCCGATATCTTGCCGCAGACAGTATCAGGCCTTTCGGTTATCCCTACAGTACTGAAAAAGGAAGGTGAGCTTTTATCCTCAATAAACGGAACAAGGTATCCCGGCGCAAGAACAGTTTTAAGATCAATACTGTTCAGACGTTTTTTCAGCTCAGAAATAATTTCCCTTGATGCCATGCCGTTAAGATAGCATAAGCATACCTCAGTTGATGAAAGCTGACCTATATTCATTATCTCAAATTTCAGATCTACTGTTTTCATCCGCCTTCTGATCAATGTCATATTTGTACGAAGTGCTTCGACAAAGCCCTCCTTTGATCCTCTTTGAACAACATCGGATTCCGGCTCTGAAATTCCTCGTGTTTTATATCCCTGTATTCCTGCTGCCAGCATCTTACTGCACCCGTCAATTGCAATAATTGCAAAGCCCGACATTACAAGAATAAACATTTCTTCAAAATTATCAATTACGCTTATATCATCAATATAGAGGATTTTGTCTTTTATATCGGACAGAATGTTTTCTTTTGTCGAATTAACTTTATTGTTAAGCAAAGGATCTATCACTCCCAATACTAAAAGCTCCTTGCTTATCATGTTATCAATTGATATTACCCCTGCCCGCAAACCGCCGATGTCCATTTTATGAACGGTAAGATCGGCAGTATTATCAAAGCATCGTTGTATATAATCAAGATTATCAATTAATGACTCATTAAAGCGTGTTTTCTTTTTTGATACAGGTATTCTGACCTTTGGCTTATACAGATCAATAATTGCGCTTATCGTTTTATACATTTTATCACCCTTGCCTTGCTATTAGCTTTTGCAGGAATAAATAAAATATACATTTTTGCATAATCTGAAAAATAAAGTCAAGAATAATATCAGAAAACAGAAAGGACAATATAAAAAATGATCATATCTGTTATAAGAACAATTGTTCTCTATACCGTAATAATAATCACTGTGCGGATCATGGGAAAAAGACAGATAAGCGAACTGCAGACAAGCGAGCTTGTAGTAATGCTTCTTATGTCTGATATTGCAGCCATACCGATGCAGAATACCGATCAATCTCTCCTCAGCGGAGTAATACCTATCTTTATCCTTGTAATATGTGAAATAAGCATCTCTCTTATTATGCTGAAAAGCTCAGGTTTTCGGGGGCTTGTCTGCGGACGTCCGGTAATAATAATAAATGACGGTCAGATCAGGCAAAAAGCAATGAAGGAACTGAGAATGAGTACTGAGGATCTGTTTGAGGAGCTTCGTCAAAAGGACATATTCGATCTTAATGATGTAGCCTATGCAATTGTCGAAACAAACGGCAAACTCAGCATATTAAAAAAACAAGCCTTCATGCCCGTTACAGCAAAACAAATGGGTATCTCTCCAAAAGAAAACGGGATGCAGGCGGTAATTATTTCTGACGGTAAATTTGCGTCCTCCTCCCTTTCATTTTGCGGATTAAGCGAAAAATGGACAAGAAAGATCCTAAAGGCAGAGGGTACAAGAGTAGAGGATGTCTTCATTATGACAGCTAACAGATCGGGACAATATCAGATAATTAAAAAGGAGAATAAGTAAAATGAACAGAATTATAGGTACAATAATAATTCTATTGCTTACTATTGCTCTTGTTACAACAGAATTTATTATCAATACGAATACCGCTTCATCTGTAAATGAAAAAATTTACTCGGCGGACGAAATGGCAAGTAAAAACCAAATTTCTGAAGCTCATAAAAAAATGGATGAGGCTATGCAGGAATGGGATCATCATGTACAAAGTATGCTTCTGTTCTATTCGCATCAGAAGCCTGATGAAATTGAAGAATCACTTCATACAGCAAAATCCTATCTCGATCAGGGAGAGATCAGCTTTTTTCATGCTGAATGTAAGCTTATAATTATCAGGCTCAAGCAATTCAATGATCTTGAATATCCTACGATCAGAAATATTCTATAAAAAAACCGCTTTGAAGATTTCCTCCAAAGCGGTTGTGAGCATTATTTCTTTTCTGCCTTTGCTGTTGACTTTTTAGCTCTCGGTGCCTTCGGTTTAGGATCCTCTTTTACTGCAAAAATGCAGGTTCCGAAAGGCGCAAGTCTGATATCAGCGGAATGTTCCCACTGACAGCACTGTACAGGCTGAGATTTTATCGGCTGTGCATTGGTAACTCCCTTACCGCCGTAAATCTCAAAATCAGTATTAAGCACCTCTGTAAGAGTACAGCCCTCCATAAGACCGATACGATAGTTTTCTCTTTCAACAGGAGACATATTGCAAACAATTACATACTTCTGTCCGTCTGTCATTCTGTAATATGAATATACATTATGGTCGGCATCATCAGCATTTATCCACTTAAAGCCGTCACTTTCATAATCCTTTTCATAGAATGCGGGATTCTGTGTTGTAAGTGCTGAAAGCTCCTTAAAGAAGCGGTGGAAACAGCGATGCATCTCATATTCATCTATAAGGAACCAATCAAGCTCCTTTGTCTCGTCCCACTCTCTGAACATACCAAGCTCATTACCCATGAAATTAAGAGTCTTTCCGGGATGAGTGAACATATATGCATAAAGCGTTCTTACCTGAGCAAATTTATTTGCATAATCTCCGCCCCACATCTTCTGAACTATGGTTGCTTTGCCGTGTACCACTTCATCATGTGAGAACGGAAGAATAAATCTCTCATAATAGAAATATGCCATTGACCAGTTTACAAGATTATGACTGCCCATTCTGAACAGAGGATCAATTTTGAAGTACTTAAGAGTATCGTTCATCCAACCCATATCCCACTTATAGTCAAAGCCGAGACCACCCTCTTCAACAGGCTTTGTTACTCCGGGATAATCTGATGAATCCTCTGCAATAAACATAATATTCTTGAATCTGTCATTAAGAGTCTTATTCATCTTCTTGAAGAACTCAACGGAACGGTCATTTACACCTCTGTCCTTATTGCCCATCCAGTAAATACCGTTATTGATAGCATCCATTCGGATACCGTCAAAATGATATACATCAAGCCAGAAGGCAGCGCATGAGATAAGGAAGCTCTGTACCTCTCCGCGTGATACATTGAAGTTGTATGTTCCCCATTCGCTCTGGTTTACATCTGACGGCGGATATTCATAAAGGAAGGTTCCGTCAAATTTAGCAAGAGAATAATTATCCCTTACAAAATGAACAAATGCGAAGTCAATGATAACACCTATGCCGTTCTGATGACACTTATTTACAAATGTCATAAGCTGTTCAGGTGTGCCATATCGTGAAGTCGCGCTGTAATACTGAGCTGCCTGATAGCCCCATGAACCGTCAAACGGATATTCGGCAAGAGGCATGACCTCAATATGCGTATAATTATTTTCCTTAACATAATTGATAAGATCATCAGCTACTTCATCATAACGGAACCACTGTGCTCCGCCGTCTGCTTCTGATTTATCCTTTGGCTTCTTCCATGAGCCCATGTGCATTTCATAAATATTCAGAGGCTTATCATAACATTTTGATCTCTTTTTCATCCATGCTGAATCCTTGAATATCTTTTCAGGCTCGATCCTTGTGATAACGGAAGCAGTATTAGGTCTGAGCTCACTGTGGAAAGCATAGGGATCTGCCTTGTCAACAACTCCGCCCCCCTGCTGATAAATGCGGAACTTATAAAGCTGTCCCACTCTTGCATCAGGGATCGTAAGCTCGTAAATACCGTTGTTAATGCGGTTCATCGGATGATAACCACCGTTCCATCCATTGAATTCACCTACCACATCAACACCATGGGCAGATGGTGCATAAACTCTGAATACTATTCCGCTGTCATCCTTTGAAACAGGATGCGCGCCGAAATACTCGTAGGAATTACTGCTAATTCCCTGATAGTATTCATCCATTGTGAAAGCTGCCATTAGATCATCTCCTACTCATAATTTCTATCTGTTTATATTTTAAAATACCTGCAAAATAAAGTCATTAGACATATGCAAAGGATTGTCATATTCTTTATTTGAAGGAATTATAAATAGACATAGCAAGAACAACATTTCCTTTAGCCTGTATCTTTCCGGTAGTAAACGCCTTGAAGCTATCAAGCTTGCCATTGACGATCGCCTCAAATGTATCGACTGATAATGAAAGATAAATACTTGCGCTTTTATGACATTTCGGTGCCATATATTTTTCACCGTTGATATAAGAAAGAAATATATAATTGGATTCCTTACCTTTCAGAGTAATCAAAGCAGAAAAGTTTTTACCGATATCGGAAAAATCGTGTTCATAAAACACATTGCCGATATACTGATAGCATTGCTGGAAATCCATATACTACTCCCATCCTCCCGGCTTTTAGTCTTTAAATAAAGCTATATACACGAATCATAATAATACATATTGATTATAGCATATAAATTAACAAAATATTTTCTTATTTGGAATTATAAGGATGAATTATTGACAATTTATACATTTATTTGACAGATAACAATAATAATATAGTAGTAATTATATAACAGAAAAAACCGACAGCCTGAATAACTCAAGCTGCCGGAGTTACGGATCAAAAGATCCTATTATTTCATTTTGTTTCCTCTTTCAACATAAGAGGTATGGAGATACTTATGAGCCTTCTCCTTGCCGGGAGCCTCAAAGAACTCGTCATAAACCATCTTACATACAGGGCTTTCGTCACTGCATCTGAATTCGGAATTCTTATCCTGATCATAAAGTGCCTTTGAACGCAGAGCCTTATAATCAACATAATTACGAACGCTGTCACTCTGGAGAGGCTGACCGCCGCCGTTGATACATCCGCCGGGACATGCCATGATCTCTACCATCTGATAATCAGCTTCACCCTTCTTGATCTTCTCAAGAATAGTTCTTGCATTGCCAAGACCTGATGTAACAGCAACCTTTACAGGAATACCTGCAACTTCATAAGTTACCTCACGGATTGCCTCAGGACCACGAACCTCTTCAAAGTCAACCTTCTTGAATTCGCCATCAAGAGTTCTTGCTGCTGTTCTGAGAGCTGCTTCAAGAACACCGCCTGTTGCGCCGAAGATTACGCCGCCGCCTGATGCCTTGTCGAAGGGAAGATCATAATCCTCATCAGCAAGATCAGTAAAGTCAATATGAGCGCGTCTGATCATTCTTGCAAGCTCGCGTGTTGTGAGAGCAACATCAACATCATCATAATCACCGTCACCTGAACGAAGCTGAGGACGTGTGCACTCGAACTTCTTTGCAGTACAGGGAATTACGCTGACAACAAACATCTTGTTGGGATCAATGCCCATCTTCTGTGCATAGTAGCCCTTGAGAACTGCGCCGAACATAGCCTGAGGAGATTTACAGGTAGAAAGGTTCGGAATGAACTCAGGATAGTAATGCTCAACGAATTTAACCCAACCGGGGCAGCATGATGTAAACATCGGAAGCTTGCCGCCGTTCTTGATTCTTTCGATAAGCTCATTAGCCTCTTCCATAATGGTAAGGTCAGCAGTAAAGTCCATATTGAATGCCTTTACGCCTTCGCCGAGACGACGGATAGCAGCAGGCATCTTACCCTCAACATTAGTACCGATAGGCATATCAAAGCTTTCACCGAGTGTAGCCTTGATAGAAGGAGCTGTAAAGAACATAACTTCCTTCTCAGGATCATTGATAGCATCCCATACTCTGTCCTCGTCACTCTTCTCTGTGAGTGCGCCTACAGGACAGCTTACGATACACTGACCGCAGCCAACGCAGGGAGAATCGTCAAGGCTCTTATCGAATGCGCTGCCGACATGAACCTGATAGCCTCTTTTGATAGAACCGATTACAGAAACTGTCTGAACATTCTTACAAGCAGCAACACAACGCATACAATTAACGCACTTGTTGTTATTGCGTACAATATAAGGAGACTGTTCGTCGATTTCGTAAATAGCATCCTCTGAAGTGAATCTGTCTTCATCACAGCCATACTCAAGAGCAAGCTTCTGAAGCTCACAATTATTGCTGCGTACACATGAAAGACACTTCTTCTGGTGAGTAGAAAGAAGCAGCTCGATAGTTGTCTTTCTGGATTTGATAACAGCAGGAGTATTTGTAAATACCTCCATACCCTCGTCAACAGGATAAACACAAGCAGCGAGGAGACCTCTCATAGGTCTGCCGTTCATTTTAGCTTCAACCATACATACACGGCAAGCGCCAATGCAGTTGATGTCCTTGAGATAGCACAGTGTGGGTATCTCAATATTAGCCTGTTTAGCAGCCTGCAGAATTGTATAACCCTTTGGTACTTCAACAGGGATATTATTTATTTTCAGATGTACTGTTTCC
>CACXDV010000031.1 GCA_902766585.1 uncultured Ruminococcus sp. | reverse complement strand
GGCTGTGCATATTGCTGCGGCTGCTGCTCGTAACCATAATTATCTTCAGCATACTGGTTCTGCTGATCATAGCCGTAATCATCCTGAGCATACTGATCCTGCTGCTGATAGTCATATTCATCCTCAGCATACTGATCCTGCTGCTCATAGCCGTAATCATCCTGAGCATACTGATCCTGCTGCTCATAGCCGTAATCGTCCTGAGCATACTGATCTTGCTGCTGATAACCGTAGCCGTTCTGCTGCGGATATTGATTTGAGGTCGGAGACACAAATTCCGTAGAATTACAGTTTATACAAACTCTCGCCTGATCAGGAAGCGATGCTCCGCAAGAAGCGCAAATTTTCATATTGATCCTCCTCTGTTTCTCAAAAAAATTTATAAAAAAGTGTATAACTAACCAGTTTTACTTTAATTATTATATTATATTTTGATTAATATTGTCAATATGAACACACAAATAATTGATTTTTGTAACCTAAAATTTTAAACCTTATATTAATGCAATTTGCAAAGACAAAAACAGGTGCAGCCTGCTCTTTAAGAGTGCCGCACCTGTAAATTATTACTGCATTTATTATTTGTTCCAAAGACCTGAATATCCGGGAACGAAGTCTGAACCGAAACATATCTCATGATAACCGTCATAGCTCGGACCGTCATAGCTCTTTACATCCTTCTGGATTATTTCCTTTGTAACTATCTTCAGCGGTACATCCTGTTCAGCCGGCAAAGTAAGACCGCCGAATACTCTGAGAACATAGTCAACTATAGCATATGCTGTCCATTCATAGCTGCTTGCAACAAGCATTTCAATATTGCCTGATTCAACAGCCTCAAATGCTTCAACAGAAGCACCTGCCGCAATTATCCTTACCTTAGTGTTTACCTGTGAAGCTGCAAGAACTACATCGGATATAGCCGCCTCGTCAAATATAAATATATAGTTGATGTTGGAATCGGATGTAAGGGCTTTTTTTACGCTGTCTGTAAGCTTGCTGCCTATATCGCTTGTTTTCACATTAAGTGTTGTACAATAGCCGTTTTCAGAAGAAACATACTTCTCAAATTCAGCCTTGAAACCGCTGAATACTGTTTCTGATATTTCAGAATCAGTACAGTTTATTGCAAGTGCATTTATTTTAGCGTTACTCTTGACTATGCCCCAGTCAGTCATCAGCTCGCCGGCTTTCTGATAGTTTATCGGAACGGTATAGTCAACATAATAGTCACTCTGTCCAAGACCTTTACTTCCTGCCGAAAATACTTCCTCACCGTTAGCCTGAGTAATTTCTATTGCGTTTTCAATATCATCCTTATTGATGTTGCCTGCAAGTATAGCCGCATCGGTTTTATCCTCAACAGACTTTGCAAGTGCTTCACTCAATGAAGAAGCTGAACCGTCAGTAGTTGCTATCTTAACATTTGCCGGATCAAATCCTGCCGAACCTGCAGCAAGCTTGAATGTGCTTGTAAGACGCTTGCAGTAGCTGTCATCATTGCTCTTGGGAATGAATGTAACAGACTTGTCCTTGGATATAGACGCAGCATTTATATTTTCCGACTTACATGTGAATTTCGGTGTTTCCTGAGCATCAAGCACCTTCTTATTAAGCTGAGAAAGCTGTTCATGTGATATTTTCGGCTTATTCTCGTCAACACTTACTTTCATCGGTTTGTCTTCTTCTTTTTTCTTCTGAACAGTCTTTGAAGAAGAAGTGCTTGATGATGTATCGGACTGTTGTTTTTCATTTCTTCTCTCATCATCGCATCCCGCCAAAGCAAGGGCACTGAATGCAACAGAAAGCACAAGCATTAATGATATGATTTTTTTCATATTATCCTCCAACCCTATATGTATATTTATTTCATTATTCCAGTATCTTAATTATACTTGTTACTCATGTGGGTGTCAACATTCAATTTTGACTATATTTATCCACTATCAGCATATTATTTTTCCCTGTAATATACATATGATACAAAAGTATGTACATCAGTCATTTATTCCGGAATTTATTATATCATAATGCACTTTCTTCCGGCATAAGATTTAATAAAAACAGCAGAACGATAACTATAAGGCAGGTATATGAAATGGGTGCAAAAAATCGGCTGAGTAAATTTTTCCGCTGTACATTATCACTTATGCTTGTATGTTCAGGACTTTTCTGTGCAGCGATAAGGCTTTCAAATTCGGGAATAGATGCATCTATTGATATAATAGCCGCACAGACTGCCATGCCGACAGGCAACGCACAGTATTCAGAAGAAACACAGCATCCTGACACAGTCACAGCAAATACAGAACCGTCCGTAATTCCGCCGGAACCCAGCAAAGAAACATCCTCCGCCGAAAGCAGCATTGAAGAAAAAAGTTTTTCCGAAAAAAGCATACCTCCAAAATCCGAAGAGCCACAAACAGACGAATTTCAGGCATCATCTGCATCAGATGATGAGATAGAAAAATACAAAAAGGCTCACGAGGGCGAGGAAGAATATCCTGTAAATGAATTCAACACCACTTTAGGAAACCAGAACTATGAAAACATACAGATAAAAAATGCATCCTCAACTGATATTGACATC
>CACXDV010000030.1 GCA_902766585.1 uncultured Ruminococcus sp. | reverse complement strand
TGCCGAAATGCATTATCATTACACATTTGCGGCAGCCATTTTTTATGATCAGCAGAATATATCCTTTTTTGCAGTTCTGAAAAATGCCGCCGCAGCACATACTGCAGCGAGTATCAGACCTATTGTAAGATAAACTCCGTCAATATAGTGATTATTAAGTATTTCAGCTCCATCAGTATAAGCATAAGGAGTTATGTATTTCAAGAATTTTGTGTCATCTGTGATATTAGCAATTATATTAAGAAAATACATTCCTATTGATATTCCAATACCTATACCGATACCTCCGCGGATAAATGACGATATTCCGAAGCAAATCAAAGCAATTTCAATTTCAAGCAGCAGATGTGCAAGCAGTATCATCCAGATATCCGATATGTCACTTCCCTTGCCTATTATTACTGTAGAAAGAACCGTAACTGCAAAAATTACAATACTGAATATTATCACCTGAGCGACCAATGCGAGAAGCTTTTCAAGAACTATGCGGCAGCGTGAAACAGGATGTGTATACAGAAATTCGGCGGTTTTGTCCTTTTCTTCTTTGCAGAGTATTGAGATACCAGCGATCGCAGCAAATAATGCACCGCCTATACCGACGGTATTTCCACATTCTATTGCAAAATAATCCGGTAATCTGGAAAAATTCAGCTTATCCATTCCGAATGCAGCGGAGAAGCTTCCCATATCTGCAAGCATACCTTCCATTTCTGACATCTGAGGCTCCATCTGAGGATAAAGCAGTATAGTAACAGCAAGCATGAAGGATACCGCAGCTGACCAGATCAACAGAGGCTTAAATCCTCGATTCATTTCGTGGAAAAACACGGTCATTGGGTGTCATCCTCCTTTTTATAGTAGTGCATGAAGATCTCATCAAAGTCGGGATCGCTTATTGAAATATCCTTAAAATGAATATTTGCAAGCAAAGAGATAAGCTCCTTCTGATCGCCGTTGTAGAGGAATTTTGCTGTTCCGTTTTCAAAGCTTGGATCGCTTATATGAGCAAACTCAGGAATCTTGTCCGTACCATGAAGTATGACCTTCTTGATACCGGTATGCCCCAGCTTTTCCACACTGTCGCTTACAAGTATATTTCCGTTGCGGATAACGGCGGCATGGGAACAGTATTTTGAGACCTCGGAAAGGATATGAGACGAAAGAAATATCGTTGCGCCCTCTTTGTTTCTTTCCTGAAGTATGGAATAGAATTCCTGCTGCATAAGCGGATCAAGACCGCTTGTCGGCTCGTCAAGAATATAGAACTTTGGTTTATGCTGTAAAGCAATAACTATACCGACTTTTTTACGGTTGCCGAGAGAAAGCTGGCTGATCTTGCGGCCACAGTCAAGTTCAAGTCTTTCGCAAAGCTCGGCTGCTTCTTTTTTGCAGTCCTTTTTTCTGAGCTTTGCAGAAAAACTGATAATGTCCTTGACCTTCATGCCATTATAGAAAATCGCCTCTGACGGAAGGTAGCCTATATCGGAAAGGATTTCGATATGATCGCGGACGATATCCTTTCCGAATATCTGAGCCTTGCCGGAATCCGGAGAGAGCAGTCCAAGTAATGTGCGTATGGTCGTACTTTTTCCAGCGCCGTTAGGACCGATGAAGCCGAAGAAGTCGCCCTCATCAACTGACAGATCTACATTTTCTATTCCACGCTGATGACCGTAGAATTTTGTAAGCTTTTCTGTTAAAAGAGCCTTCATAAACTTAGCACCTCAATACTGATATGTCTTATAGGATATATTGTCTTTTAAGGTTATTCGATGTCAAGCTTTATTGGTTCATCAAGATGCTCAGAAACATATTTTCCGTTTTTCTTTCTTTGACGTACACACTCGGTAAGAAGGTATTCAATTTGTCCGTTAAGAGAACGAAAATCATCTTCAGCCCAAGAGCAAAGAGCATCATACAGTTTTTGATTAAGGCGCAGCGGGACTTGTTTTTTTTCAGCCATAATATCCCTCCTTAAATGCTTTTAATAAAGGGAGCCGGAATTAACAATTGGCTGTGCATCGTGATTTCCGCAGAGTACAACGAGCAGATTAGAAACCATAGCAGCCTTTCTTTCGTCATCAAGGTCAACGATCTTGTTTTCGCTCAGGCTTTCAAGAGCCATCTGAACCATACCTACAGCGCCGTCAACGATAAGCTTTCTTGCATCAACTACTGCAGATGCCTGTTGTCTCTGGAGCATTGCAGCGGCGATTTCGGGCGCATAGGCGAGATAGATTATTCTTGCTTCGACTATTTCCAGACCTGCTTCGCCGACTCTTTTCTGAATTTCGTCCTTGATTCTGCCTGCAACGATCTCGCTGGAACCTCTGAGGCTGCCCTCATCAGCAATACCGTCGCCTGTTGTATCTACATTCTGAGCGACATCGTAGGGATAAAGTCTTACGATCTCTCTGAGAGCCGCATCGCACTGGAGGGAGAGGAACTCCTTATAGTTATCAACATCAAATACAGCCTTTGCAGTATCTACTACCTTCCAGATAACTGCAATGCTGATCTCGATAGGATTGCCGAGGCAGTCATTGATCTTCTGCTTATTGTTGTTGAGAGTCATTATTTTAAGGGAGATTTTTTTGTTTGCTCCTTCGGCGGCACCTGTAGTTGTCACTGCTGATTCTTTTTTGCCGCTTACATCCTCACTCTGTCTGAGTTTTGTGCCGGCTGCGGGGTTATAAGCGGAGCAGAAGGGATTGACATAGTAAAAGCCGGGGGTTTTAAGTGTTCCCTTGTATTTTCCGAAGAGGGTAAGAACAAGAGCTTCATTAGGATTTATGAGCTTAAATCCGGGAAGCAGGATAAACAGAAGTGAAAAAACAACGATTGATGTTATCATCATAGCGATATCGAAAGGATTTTCATTACCTTCTCCTGCTTCAACCATTCTTATGATAAAGAAGATAAATCCGGCTATTGTTGCTGCAAAGAGGAGCAGTAACAAAAGCAGCATAGGGATACCCATTTTTTTCTCTGTGTAAATTTTTTCTTTCATAGCAATTACCTCCATATAGTTTTTTTGATTGCTTATCGTATCTATATGATATCAAACTGATATCAAATTGTCAATATAATATATTACGATTTTATATTTTTTACAAAAAATTGTATAGGCTAAAGCGAAAACTTAATACAATAAACAAAGAACGGCAGTTCCGCCGAATATGAAAGACGAAACTGCCGTATAATATTATAAATTATAATAATCAAAGATATTTTGAATAGGCTTCAACTGCCAGACGGTCACATCTTTCATTTTCAGGGTGGCCGTTATGTCCTTTTACCCAGATTATTGCAGCTTTATGGATTTTAAGAAGTGAGAGAAGTTCTTCCCATAGCTCAGGGTTTTTTGCTTTTGTCTTATCGGATTTTATCCAGTTGTTTTTCTGCCAGTTCACAGCCCAGCCCTTGTTTATACCGTTGCATACATATTGAGAATCACTTGTTACAGTGACCTCACAGGGTTCCTTCAATGCTTTAAGAGCTTCTATAACGGCAAGCATTTCCATACGGTTATTTGTTGTAAGAGGATCACCGCCGGACAATTCCTTTTCGACTCCGTTATAGCGAAGAATAGCTCCCCAGCCGCCCGGTCCCGGATTTCCGCTGCAAGCGCCGTCAGTAAAGATTTCTACTTTTTTCATTATAATTATCCCTCCCAAAATAATTAATGCTTAATTTATCAAAAGTGAATTTGGTTAGTATTATACAATATTCCTGTGTGTAATTCAATAATAAATGCGGAAAATTGAATAATGATTTTTTTAAAAGTGTTACATCAGAAAAAATACTATTGACAGAATAAGGCTGTAATAGTAAAATAAATATTGAGGTTGTGTTCGGATTCAGGCGTTTATGCCAATATTTATGACGTAGGAGGTAATTTAGTGTTATCTGATTTTAACAGAAAAGGTGCATCAAAGAACGGAAAGGGAAGGAATTTTTCAAAGGTCAGATATTCCGGTACCAAAAAGATGCATGGTAAAAGACCTATATCCAAGGAGCAGAAGGGATTCACAGAGAGAGTAGAGCTTCCAAAGCCGTCAGATCAGAAGATCGGCGGAGAATTCATACTCAGAGATACATCACTTCAGGGAGGTACTATCAGGGGAAGAAAGAACGAAAGGGATTATTCCTCATATCATAAGAAAAATGATACTCAGACCAAAAGAACACAATTCCAGAAGAATGAATCATCGGTAAAGATCACATTCCTCGGAGGTCTGAATGAGATCGGAAAAAACATCACGCTTTTTGAATGTGATGATGATATGTTCCTTTTAGACTGCGGAATGGCATTCCCGGACGGAGATATGCTTGGCGTAGATCTTGTAATACCTGATTTTACCTACCTTGAACGTATAAAGGATAAAATAAAGGGTGTAGTTCTTACTCACGGACATGAGGATCATATAGGATCGCTTCCGTATCTTCTGAAAAAGATTAATGTTCCGGTATACGGTACTGCGCTCACGCTCGGTCTTGTAAGCAGTAAGCTTAAGGAGCACGCTTTACAGAATAAGGTCAAGCTGAATGTTGTCAAAGCCGGACAAAGAATAAAGCTTGGAAAAATAGCAATTGAGTTTATCCATGTAAATCATTCAATTCCGGATTCGGTAGGTCTTGCAATACACACATCAGCCGGAACGATAGTTCATACAGGAGATTTTAAGATAGACTGTACACCGACAACAGGCGGAATGATAGATCTGTCAAGATTTGCAGAGCTTGGAAATCAGGGAGTGCTTGCGCTGATGGCTGATTCCACGAATGCCGAGCGTCCGGGTTATACGGCGACAGAGCAGAGGATAGGACATACCTTTGATATGCTGTTCAGAGAAGCAGAAAATTGCAGAATAATAATTGCAACCTTTGCATCCAACCTCGGAAGAATTAGACAGATTCTTGATTGCGCGCAGAAGTACGGCAGAAAGGTCGCATTTTCCGGCAGAAGCATGATAAATAATATGACAATAGCATCAGAGCTTGGTTATATTGATGTTCCCGACGGACTGATAATTGATATTGATATGCTCAATCATTATACAAAGGATCAGATCGTTCTTATAACAACAGGAAGCCAGGGCGAGCCGATGTCCGCGCTTTCCAGAATGGCATATTCGGATCACCGTAAGGTCGAGGTCGGACCTGATGATTATATCATTATTTCCGCAAATCCCATTCCCGGAAATGAAAAAATGGTAAGTAATGTAATAAATGAGCTTATGAAGCATGGATGTAAGATCGCATCCGAATCCATGTATGAAGTCCATGTTTCCGGACACGCTTGTCAGGAGGAGCTTAAGCTTATTCAGGGACTTACAAAGCCGAAATATTTTATTCCCGTACACGGAGAGCAGAAGCATCTTGTTAAGCACGCAGAGCTTGCTATGGAAATGGGAATGCCGAGGGAGAATATCTTTATCGGTGACATAGGAAATGTAGTTGAGATGAATAAGAGCTATATGAAACAGCTTCCGAGCATACCTGCCGGAAAGACGCTTGTTGACGGTCTCGGTGTAGGTGATGTAGGCAGTATCGTACTCCGCGACAGAAAGCATCTCGGACAGGACGGTCTTATTGTTGTTGTAGTAACTCTTGAAAGCGGTTCCGGACAGGTCATTGCCGGACCGGATATTGTATCAAGAGGATTTGTATATGTACGCGAGAGTGAGCCTCTTATGGAGGAAGCGCGTAAGGCTGTTTTGTTTGCTTTAGAGGATTGTGACAATCATGGAATACATGAGTGGAGCGTAATAAAGAACAGTATCAAGGATGAGCTTTCAAAGGTGCTTTATGATAAGACCAGAAGAAGTCCGATGATACTGCCGATAATAATGGAGGTATGAGAAAAAAGCTGTAAAATAAATTACTTTACGGTACAAATAAAGTAGGTGCAGGATTTGTTTATAAAAAATAAGAACAAGTATGTAACACCGCTTTTTCTTATTCTGACGATCATAATGCTTGCTATGGCGGTAATTTCATTCAGATGGAATCACTATGTATTTATCGCTGAGCTGATACTTGCTGTTGCGGGAATATCCGTGGTATGCGTATCAATTGTGAATCTGAAAAAATTCATGAGACTAATGTTTAAGGAAGCGGTACATTCCATTGATGATGCCTCAGCGGAGAGGATCAATATGATAGCTGTACCGGCTGTTATCATAGGAAATGAAAATGAAATAATGATGGCAAACGACAGGTTCCTTAAGATCATGGAAAAGGACAAGGATCCTGTCGGTGATTCCATAGTGGATTACCTTGCAAACAAGAATCCCGATACCATGTATGAGGATAACGGAGCAGATACGATGATAAACGGAAAATGGTATATCGTATTTGCAGTAAAGGCAGGGGAAAGCTCAGTCGTTTATTTCATTGATGATAATACATATAAATCAAATTCCGATGAATATGTATTATCCAGACCGGTAGTTGCCCTGATAGCCTTTGATAACCGCGATGAGCTTGAAAGAGAGGCTGAGGAAGGCGAAGCCAGCCGTATCAATGTGTTGGTGGAAAAGGTCATTGCAAAATGGGTATCCGGAACCACCGGATTTTATAAAAGAATATCCGGCGGAAGATATATTGTAATGATGGAAGAACGCTTTATCAAGCAGTTCATTGAAGAAAAGTTCAAGGTTCTTGATGATATCCGCGCAATACAGATAAATGACCGTTTGAATGCGACAATATCCATTGGCGTAGGACGTGGAGGAAGCACAGTCAAGGAATGTGAGGCGTGGGCGAGACAGGCTCTTGATATGGCTCTTGGCCGCGGAGGAGATCAGGTCGCTGTAAAGAAAAATGAGATATATCAGTTTTTCGGCGGTCTGTCAAAGGGAATAGAAAAGCGTGATAAGGTAAGGACAAGAGTAATTGCCGCAACATTGACTAACCATGTAAATAACTGCAGTAATGTTGTTATAATGGGACATCGTTATTCAGATCTTGATAGTGTAGGCGCTTGTATAGGAATGTGGAGCGCAATGGTTAAGGGACTTCACAGGAACGCTTATATTGTTATAGACAGGCAGCAGACTCTTGCAAAATCTCTTGTTACAAGCTTTGAAAAGGCAGGCTTTGAGAGTATTTTCAAGACTGAGGAGGAAGCTCTTGATATTATAGATGAGCATACCCTTCTTATCATAGTCGATACCCATTCGCCTAATTTTCTGGAATCGAAGGCAGTATATGAGCATTGTAAAAATACAGTAGTTATTGATCATCACAGAATGATGGTCAATCATATAGATAATGCAGTTGTATTTTACCATGAGCCATATGCATCATCAGCCTGTGAGATGACAGCCGAGCTTATCCAGTATCTTGGCGACTGTTCGCTTAGCCGTCTTGAAAGCGAGGCTCTTCTTGCCGGAATAATGCTTGATACTAAAAATTTTGTACTGAGAACAGGAGTAAGGACATTTGAAGCAGCGGCATTCCTGAAAAGCAAGGGAGCAGATACTGTTGAAGTCAAAAGACTGTTTTCAAATTCTATTGATACTTATAAAGTTAAATATAAGCTTGTAAGCGAAGCTGAGATATTCAGTTACTGCGCTGTAGCCTGCGCCGACAGCAGTACGCCTGATATAAGGATCGCTTCTGCACAGGCAGCGGATGAGCTTTTGGGTATAGAAAATGTAAAGGCTTCATTTGTTATATATAAGACCAATAAGACTGTCAATATATCTGCGCGTTCTCTCGGAGATGTAAATGTACAAGTTCTTATGGAAAGCTTAGGCGGAGGCGGACACCAGACAATGGCTGCCTGCCAGCTTGAAAATGTAAGTATGGCAGAGGCAAGAGAGAAGCTTTTGTCTGTCATAAATGAATTTGATATCAATAATAAACAGCAGGATGCCTTAAAGACAGGAGCATGATCTCTGTTTTCAGGCACCGCACTCAGAAAGGAAGAAAAGAAAATGAAGGTTATTTTACTGCAGGATGTAAAGGGCTCAGGCAAGAAGGGTGAGCTTGTAAATGTTTCTGACGGATACGGAAGAAACTATCTCCTTCCTCATAAGCTTGCCGTAGAAGCTGATGCAAAGGCTCTTAATGAGCTTAAGAATGCAGAGCAGTCAAAGCAGCATAAGATAGAGGTTGCAACCAAGGAGGCAAAGGAAAATGCCGCAAAGCTTGAAGGCAAGACAATAACTATCATAGGAAAAGCCGGAAACGGCGGAAAGCTTTTTGGTTCAGTTACCAATAAGGAAATAGCAGCCGAACTTAAAAAAATATTTGGTCTTGATATAGACAAGAGAAAGGTCATACCCGAATCTGAGATAAAGTCCTTCGGAACCTACAACTGTGAGGTAAAGCTCTATACCGGAATATCTGCAAAAATAAAGGTCATGGTAACAGAGGAAGCGGCAAAATAATAGCTTTACAAAGAATAAAAGGCAGATTTGAGGCTTTTAATTAAGTCTCAAATCTTTTGTCGTTATAAAGGGGTGAAAGAATGAGCGAGTACTATGAAGAAGATAGTATGGTGGAAGAATCTGTTACAGCAATGCCGTTTGAAGAAGAAGCAGAGCAGGCGGTTCTTGGTCTGATACTTCTTGATCCTAATCTTATTTCGGAGGCAATGCAGATCATACCGGCAGCGGAATATTTTTATCTCAAAAATAACAGGATGATCTATCAGAATATGATTGATCTGTTTACTCTGAATATGCCTATCGAATTCATTACTGTTCTTAATCGCCTAAAGGGTAAAGAGGGAATAGACGAAGGCAATATGAAGGTCTATCTTTATCAGCTTACCCAGATGATATTTGTTCCTGAATCAATGAGCAAATACTGTATGCTGGTAAAGAATTGTTATCTTAGGCGGAAGCTTATAGAGGAATCCCGTGAGATAATAAAGGATGCGATGGATCAATCGACAGATATAAACAGTCTGGTCGATTCGGCTGAGCAGAGAGTATTCAATATAAGCAACGATAAGGTAGATACCAGTCTTGAGCGCATAAATACTGTTATTTATAAGACTTTTGAACAGCTTGATATTCTCAATTCAGAAGACAGTGATGCCTATGCAGCGATTTCTACAGGCATATCTGCGCTTGATAAAACGATAACCGGTCTTAATAAAACCGATCTTATTATATTAGCAGCCCGCCCTGGTATGGGTAAGACGAGCTTTGCGCTGAATATTGCCCGTCATGTTGGTGTAAAGGCAAAAAAGAGGGTAGCGTTTTTCTCCTTGGAAATGTCGAAGGAACAGCTTGTTTCGAGATTGCTTTCAACGGAAGGCTTGATACAGGGCACAAAGCTTCGTACAGGAAAGCTGAATGTAGATGAATGGACGCGACTGATCGAGGCGGGCGAGATACTCAGCCGTACAGAGATATATCTTGATGACAGTTCGGGAATAACTGTACCTCAGATGAAAGCAAAGCTCCGCAGATTAAGAGGGGTTGATCTTGTTATTATTGATTACCTTCAGCTTATGCAGTCATCAAGAAGGATAGATAATCGTGTTCAGGAAATATCCGAGATAACAAGAAGCCTTAAGATAATGGCAAAGGAACTGAATGTTCCCGTTATTACACTGTCACAGCTTTCCCGTGAAAGCGAAAAGAGAGCAGAGCATGAGCCTCAGCTTTCCGATCTGAGAGATTCTGGTTCTATAGAGCAGGATGCGGATATAGTATTGTTCCTTTACAGAGAGGGCTATCGTGAAAGCATGAAGGGAAATAAAAATACTGATAATGTGGACATGAACAGCGGTGAATGTATCGTTGCAAAAAACAGACATGGTGAGACACGTTCCATTCCTTTGCATTGGCAGGGAGAGTTTATGAGATTCACATCACAGGAGCTTAGCCGTGGAGAATAAAGCATTAAAAACTGTAGAAAAATATAATATGCTGTCATATGGAGACAAAATAGTTATCGGTTTATCTGGCGGAGCGGATTCAAGCGCACTGTTTCATTTTCTTGTAACTCTGAGAGAAAAATACGGACTTACTATTATTGCTTGTCATGTAAATCATATGCTCAGAGGTGCGGAAGCGGACAGGGATGAAAGCTTTGTACGGTCGCTTTGTGAGTCTGAGGGAGTTGAATTCAAGCTTCTTCGTGTTGATGTTGCGGCAATTGCTCAGAGGAACAAGGAAAGTACAGAAAAATGCGGCAGGGATATACGTTATGCATTTTTTGATGAAATAGCAAGCTCATGTGGAGGTAAGATAGCAACAGCGCATACAGCCTCCGATAATGCAGAAACTGTACTTTTCAATATGACAAGAGGCTGCGGGATAAAGGGGCTTTGCGGAATACCGCCTGTTAGAGACAATATTATACGTCCGCTTATTGAGGTTACGAGAAGCGAGATAGAGGAGTATTGCAACAGAAACGGATTAAAATATGTCGATGACAGCACAAATTTTACAAGGGAATATACAAGAAACAAACTGCGTCTTGATGTAGTAAAGGTGCTGAAGGAAATAAATCCTTCATTTGAAGCCACTGTTTCTGCAATGAGTGACAGAATGAGGATACAAGCAGAACACCTTGACAGTATTGCGCGCAGTATAATGAATGATGCATATACCGACAAAGGATATAAAGCTAATTTACTTTACAGCACTGACGAAGCGGTTTTTTCTGAGGTAATATCAATTCTGTGTCGTAAATATGATATCATTCCCGAAGCGAGTCATATTTCCCTTATCAGAGCAATATGCGCGTCACATGGAGCAGTAGAACTTAAAAGGAATATTTTTGCTGTTTCAAATCAGGGTTTTTTGAGAATAATAAAGAAGGAAGAACAGGCTGAAAAGGAAATAATACCATTTGACAGCCAAGAATCTATAGTTATTAATAATAAAAAATTCGTTCTTTCTGATATGAATATAGAGGAATTTTACAACCGTAAAAAAAATAATAAAATTATATTTAATAATTCGCTTGATTATGATACAATACCATTGTCGGCTGTTTTCAGAAGCCGTGAAAGTGGGGATATTATATGTCTCAGAGACAGAATGGTTTCAAAAACACTGAAAAAGCTTTTCAATGAAATGAAGATACCGAAGGACGAACGCAAAAGAGTTGTAGTTTTTGCGTCCGATTCTGAGATTCTGTGGACTGAAAAAACAGGTGTATCGGAGAAGCATAAGATAACTCAGAAAACGAAAAGAGTTCTTGTGATAAGTCCGGTGTCTGATGAGAAAGGAAGCGATTGAATGCATCAGGATATTGAAAAGATTTTGTACAGCTCAGAAGACCTCTCAAAGCTTGTAGCTTGTATTTCAGACGAGATTGCAGAAGACTATAAAGGGAAGTCGCCTGTGCTGATACCTATTCTTAAAGGAAGCGTAATGTTTTTTGCGGATCTCGTAAGAAAGCTTCCGCTTGATTGTACCTTTGATTTTATGTCTGCAACGAGCTATGGCTCCGGTACCGAATCATCGGGCAATGTAATGATCACAAAGGACATTACTATTGATATCAAAGGTAAGGATGTAATAATAGTTGAAGACATTCTTGATACCGGTAATACACTTTTTTACATAAAGAATTATCTTAATGATAAGTATGAACCTGCATCCATCAGGATCTGTACCCTGTTTGATAAGCCCTCACGCAGAAAAAAGGATATAAAGGCTGATTATTCAGGTGACGAGGTTGATGATATGTTTATAGTAGGCTATGGTCTTGATTTTGATGAAAATTACAGAGACCTGCCGTATATAGGTGTGCTTAAACCTGCTGTTTATAAAAAAACGAAGGAGTGACAATCAATTGGACAACAAAAAGACCATAAGAAATCTTTTGATCTATCTTGGCATCCCGATCCTGCTGATAATAATAATTACACTTTTCTTTACTATGCAGCCGAAGGATGAAAAGCCGACATCCGAGATCGTTTATCTGTTTAAGGAAAACAGTGTAAAGGAGTATTCCTTGGATTTTGGTTCAGGTGAGCTCAAGATCGAGAAAACAAACGGACAGAAGGTAGAGACATCTGTTGCAAGCGTAGGACTTTTTCTTGAGACCATAAAGCCGTATGTAGAGGATTATAATACAAAGAATCCTGATAATCCTATGGTATTCACCTGGAAGCCCGCCACAGACAACAGCTTCTGGCTCAGCCTGCTTCCCGAGGTAGTTCTGATAGTTCTGTTTATAGTAATATGGCTTTACTTTATGAAGAGGCTTTCAAACGGTATCGGAGATGCGGGAAAGTCCTTCAGCTTCGGCAAGGCCAAATTCAAGAGTGTTAATGACGAAAAGAGAAAGACAACATTTGCGGATGTGGCAGGAGCTGATGAAGAAAAGGAAGAGCTTCGTGAGATAGTTGAATTTCTTAAGGATCCCAAAAAATATAACGAGCTTGGCGCAAGAATACCCAAGGGCGTTCTTCTTGTAGGTCCTCCCGGTACAGGTAAAACACTTCTTGCAAGAGCTGTTGCAGGAGAAGCGGGAGTACAGTTCTTCTCAATTTCCGGTTCCGATTTTGTAGAGATGTTTGTCGGTGTCGGCGCATCGAGAGTAAGAGACCTTTTCGAGCAGGCGCATAAAAGCTCACCATGTATCATATTTATTGATGAAATTGATGCAGTGGGCAGACAGAGAGGCGCCGGTCTTGGCGGCGGACATGACGAGCGTGAGCAGACACTTAACCAGCTTCTTGTTGAAATGGACGGCTTCGGTGCAAATGAAGGCGTTATTATGATAGCGGCTACAAACCGTCCCGACATTCTTGATCCTGCGCTTATGCGTCCGGGCAGATTTGACAGACAGGTAATAGTTGGCAGACCTGATATCAAGGGAAGAGAAGAAATACTTAAGGTTCATGCAAAGGGCAAGCCGCTTGCGCCTGATGTAAACCTCAGGACTATTGCAAAGTCAACAGCGGGCTTTACAGGTGCAGATCTTGAAAATCTTCTCAATGAGGCAGCTCTTCTTGCAGCAAGAAGGGATCTTAAGGCTATAACCATGAGAGAGGTCGAGGAAGCAACGATAAAGGTAGTTGTTGGTACCGAGAAGAAATCCCGTGTTATGTCTGATAAGGAGAAAAAGCTTACTGCTTATCACGAAGCAGGTCACGCTATTGCGACCTATTGCTGTCCGACACAGGATCCCGTTCATCAGATATCAATTATTCCGAGAGGCATGGCAGGCGGCTTTACAATGTCATTACCCTCAGAGGACAGAAGCTATCGTTCAAGAAATGAAATGCTTGAGGAGATAGTAGTTCTTCTTGGCGGACGTGTTGCGGAAGCGCTTATACTCGGCGATATTTCCACAGGTGCTTCAAATGATATTGAAAGGGCAACGAACCTTGTTTTCTCTATGATTACCAAATACGGTATGAGTGAAAAGCTTGGCCCGATAACCTATGGTTCATCAGACGGTGAGGTGTTCCTCGGCAAGGAATTCGGTCACAATAAGACCTATTCAGAGGAAACAGCCGCACTCATTGATGAAGAAGTCAAGGCATATATAACAGACGGCTATGACAGAACCGAGAATATTCTTAAGGAGCATACCCCTGAGCTTCACAGAGTTGCACAGTTCCTTTTCGAGCATGAGAAAATGAGCAGTGAGCAGTTTATCTGTGCAATGGAGGGCAAAGAGATCCCCGTTGGAGCAGATGAAGAGGACGAGGATATTGCAGAGGAAAAAACACAGCCTGTACAGCTTGAAAAAACTGATGCTCCGTCGGATAATGACGATAATAGCGAAGAATAATTATAAGGAGTGCTTTTATGGCACTCCTTATACTCATAATAAGGGAAAAAGGATTTATAGATTTTTAAGAGGAGATAAGCAATGGCTTTCAAAAAGATAGTAGTTAAGGGTGCAAGAGAGCATAATCTTAAGAATATCAATGTTGAGATACCGAGAGATGAGCTTGTTGTAATGACAGGACTTAGCGGTTCGGGAAAATCCTCTCTTGCATTTGATACATTATATGCTGAAGGACAGCGCCGTTATGTTGAATCACTGTCATCATACGCACGTATGTTTTTAGGGCAGATGGATAAGCCTGATGTGGATAGTATTGACGGATTGTCGCCTGCAATATCCATAGACCAGAAAACAACATCTCAGAATCCGCGTTCGACAGTAGGAACAGTTACAGAGATATATGATTATCTCAGACTTATGTATGCGAGGATAGGAATACCTCACTGTCCTATATGCCACAGAGAGATAAAGCAGCAGACGGTCGATCAGATCGTAGATAAGGTGCTTGAAATGCCTGCCGGTACCAAGATACAGGTCATGGCACCTGTTGTGCGCGAGAAAAAGGGACAGCATCAGAAGGAGCTTGAAGCCGCATCAAAAAGCGGTTTTGTTCGCGTAAGGGTTGATGGTATCATTTATGACCTTTCAGAAAAGATTGCTTTGGAAAAGAATAAAAAGCATAGTATAGATATAGTTGTTGACAGATTGGTCATAAAAGAAGAAATACGTTCCAGACTTGCCGATTCGGTAGAGACTGCCTCAAAATTAGCAGGCGGGTTGATAATAGTATCCGTTCAGAACGGCGAGGATATATTATTTTCTCAGAACTATGCCTGTCCTGAGCATGGAGTAAGCATAGATGAGCTTAGTCCGCGTATGTTTTCATTTAATAATCCGTATGGTGCGTGTAAAAAATGCACCGGTCTCGGAGTGTTTATGAAAATCGATGTTGACAGAATAATTCCCGATATGTCACTTTCGATTCGTCAAGGCGGGATAAAGGGAAGCGGATGGGCAATGGACGGCAGTACTATAGCATCCATGTATTTTGAAGCCTTGTCCGAAAAATACGGGTTCTCTCTTGATGCGCCGATAAGCGAGCTTACAAAGGAGCAGCTTGATATCATACTTTATGGAACAAAAGGCGAAAAGATAACGGTCCATAGAAAAAGCGAATACGGAAGCGGAACCTATTCTACAGTATTCGAGGGAATAATAAATAACCTTGAACGTCGGTTTAAGGAAACACAAAGCGCCTGGGTAAAGAAGGAAATAGAGGGTTATATGTCATCCGTTCCCTGTGAAGCGTGTAAAGGGAAAAGATTGTCACCTGAAAGCCTTGCTGTAACAGTCGGAGGAATGAATATATCCGAATTTTGCGATATGTCAGTAGAGAAGGCATTGGCATTTGTAAAGGATGCAAAGCTGTCCGACAGGGAAAAGCTTATTGCTAAGGCAATTACAAAAGAGATAGACAGCCGTCTTTCATTTCTGAACAGCGTAGGCTTGTCATATTTGACGCTTTCACGCTCTGCGGGTACACTTTCCGGAGGAGAGAGTCAGAGAATCAGACTTGCAACTCAGATAGGATCATCACTTTCGGGTGTTTTATATATACTTGATGAGCCGAGTATCGGACTTCATCAGCGCGATAATGACAAGCTCATTTCAACGCTGAAAAATCTGCGTGATCTCGGTAATACTGTCATAGTTGTTGAGCATGACGAGGATACAATGTATGCAGCCGACCATATAATAGATATTGGTCCCGGAGCAGGTATTCACGGCGGTGAGCTTGTATGCGCCGGTACAGTTGAGGATATTAAAAAATGCGAACGCTCGATAACAGGTCAGTATTTAAGCAAAAAGCGTTTTATCCCCGTACCTTCCGAAAGGAGAAAGGGAAACGGACATTTTCTAACCGTAAAGGGAGCATATCAGAACAATCTGAAAAAAATTGATGTTTCATTCCCGCTTGGTGAATTTATTTGTGTTACGGGAGTTTCAGGCTCAGGTAAATCCTCGCTTGTCAATGAGATACTTTATAAGCAGCTCGCATCATACCTTAACAATGCGAAGCCTGTACCTGTTTTATGCAAAAAAATAACAGGACAGGAATTTCTTGATAAGGTAATAGATATCAATCAGTCGCCGATAGGCAGGACACCGCGTTCAAACCCTGCCACATATACAAATGTATTTACAGATATCAGAGAGCTTTATGCTTCGACAAATGAAGCCAAGATCAGGGGATATAGTTCCGGAAGATTTTCCTTCAATGTTAAAGGCGGAAGATGTGAGGCTTGTCAGGGAGACGGCATAATTAAAATTGAGATGCATTTTCTTCCTGATGTATATGTTCCGTGTGAGGTGTGCGGAGGAAAACGCTACAGCAGAGAGACTCTTGAAGTTAAATACAAGGGAAAATCTATTTATGATGTTCTTGAAATGACAGTGGAAGAAGGCTGTAGTTTCTTTGAGAACCAGAACAGGATCCTTACAAAGCTAAGGACACTCAGAGATGTCGGTCTTGGTTATATAAAGATCGGTCAGCCGTCAACAACTCTGTCCGGCGGTGAGGCACAGAGAATAAAGCTTGCGACCGAGCTTTCAAAGAGATCAACAGGAAAGACAGTATATATATTGGATGAACCGACAACGGGACTTCATATAGCTGATGTACACAGGCTTATAGAGGTACTTCATAAGTTTGTTGATGCAGGAAACACGGTAATTGTAATTGAGCATAATCTTGATTTGATAAAGACCGCCGATTATATTATTGACCTCGGACCTGAGGGCGGAGACGGCGGCGGTACAGTTATAACCTGCGGAACACCGGAGGAAATATGTGCCGATCCAAGATCATATACAGGTCAGTATCTTAAAAAATATCTGCAATAAAGGCGGTGATAAGGTGTTCGGCTATATTCGCCCCTTTAAGGATGAACTGAAAATAAAGGATTACAGATTCTATAAAAGTGTTTACTGCTCAGTTTGCCGGACATTAGGCAGAAAATACGGTTTTTTATCCCGTTTTTTTCTTAGCTATGATACTGCTGCGCTTGCTGTATTTTATATCTCGTTGAGCGCTCATCATTGTGAAGTAAAAAATAGCAGATGCTGCTGTAATCCCCTGAAAAAATGCAGCTTCTGCATATGTGAAGGAAATGTAATTGAGGAAGCTGCTACTGCTAATATGCTTTTAGCGTATTATAAGCTGATGGATACAAAAAATGATGAAGGCTTTATAAAAAGAGCAGCAGCTTCAATATTGATGATGCTATTTCGCAGAGCATATAAGAAGGCAGCAAGAGATTATCCGGATATAGATCGTCTTATAAATGAATTGATGAATAATCAGGAAAGCGCAGAAAATGAAAATGCTTCGGCAGATAAGGCAGCAGATCCCTCGGCAAGATTTATTTCAGCTCTTTTAGGTCTGCATTTTCCGGATAATAAGCCGATTTCTGTATTCGGATATTATCTCGGAAGATGGATTTATCTCATAGATGCAGTTGATGACTTGCTGAATGATGTAAAGCATAATAGCTTTAATCCATTTACTGCTGAATATCTTAACTCTCCTGAAGGTATAGGCAACTATTGTGAATGTGTTATAAATTTCACTTTGTCGGAGATGTGTAAAGCTTATGACTTGATTGAAATTGAATCATATAAGGAGCTTCTTGATAATATATTCTATGAAGGAATATATTATCAGAGTAAAAAATGTCTGCAAAAGCTTTGTAATAATATCAGAGCTGAGGAGGAATAAGTATGAATGATCCGTATAAGGTTCTGAATTGTTCCAGGAATGCCACGGAAGAACAGATAAAAAGCATTTACAGAAAGCTTGCAAGAAAATATCATCCCGACAGATATCAGAACAGTCCTCTTGCAAAAGAAGCGGATGAGAAAATGAAGACTATCAATGCCGCATATTCACAGATAATGAAGGAAAAAAGAATATCCGCCGAGCCTGCTTATGCTGAGAGTGAATATTGCATAGATGTTGACGGAGATTATTATGAAATCGAAAAGATGATAAACAGCGAAAAATATGATGAAGCTGAAAAAATACTGAGTGAGGTTCTGTCTTCTGACAGAAAAGGGGAATGGTATTATTGTTCAGCATTGCTGTCTTATCACCGTGGGTGGCTTGAAGAAGCATATAATTATATAGAAACAGCTTGTAATATGGATAGAAACAACGAAAAATATATCAGACTGTATAATACTATAACTGAAAGCAGAAGCGGTACTGTATTCGCAAAAAGAGGCAGCAGCGGCAGATTATGCTCAGCAGATAATTGTGAAAACTGTGCGGATTTAGGTGAATGCTGTTGTGATATCGGAGATTGCTTTTCGGGGTTTTAGTACGATTGTGATTTTAAAGTTATTTACTTTACAGTTACAAAAATTATTAACAATTTATTAAAAATGTCATTACTATACTGTAGTTACAAATATGTAATTATTTTCACAAATAGTATATTGCAAGAGAAACTCCCTTAAAATCTGTTAAAATGATATAAATAAACCTCCATATTTATCTAATATGTCACTTGCAATTTGTTAATAGATTATGTATAATGTTATA